>CAZWFZ010000036.1:0-10272 GCA_964633455.1 uncultured Candidatus Peribacteria bacterium
ACACTTCCTTTGCCGTTGGTTCCCGTCACATGAAAAACACGCAAAGCATCGTGTGGATTACCTTTTGCGCGTAAATACGCTTGGACTTTGGCAAGTGATCTTGTCGATCACAAAACAGGTGCACGAGAAAGTGTAGCGAGAAAGTCTAACATCCTCTATTTATCAGACAAAATGGAGCCATACTCATGCATACTTTTGGACATCAGTGATCCACACGCGCTCTCCATTATCTAGTTCAAGATAGCCTTTATCTCACGTCTGCCCTCCCCCTTGCGCATAAAAAGGAGTCTTGTCGAAAATGAGTATTCTTCTTTGGTTTCCGACCTCATCCGTCAAGGTATGATCCGCCAAAGTACGTACACCGTTTGCTTCAAGTTGTGCATATCAAACAAACTCTGTAGGCGTCATTCCTTCTACCAACGAAGCAAGATCAAATTGTTTTGCAAACATTTGCTGAGATCCTTGACGAGAAATATCTTTGGCATGGTTCATAGCCGTTTCGAATCCAGGCATATCAACTTGATATCCTGCAATACCTGCAAACTCCTGCGTCAATTCAACAGGAAAACCATACGTGTCATAAAGTTTGAATACCTCCATGCCAGGTAGTGATTTGGTAGCACGATACTGCTCCATAATCTCATTGAGTACACGCTCTCCGCCAATAATTGTGCCTGCGAATTGCTCCATCTCACCTAGTAATAACATACGGGTGCTTTTGCCAAAATCAGTCTGGTACAATGCTTCGAATATTTTGATAAGTTTGGGGACTATGGTGTCTTTCATCATTGCTAATGTCTCTCCTCTCCAGGTCAAAAATGCTTGGAAAAAGGCTCTCCTAATTAATCTTCTCAACACATATCCTCTACCTTCATTGGAAGGAATTGCTCCCTGTGCTATCAAAAAAAGTGACGTCCTCAAATGATCAGCTACTACTCTCTGTGCATGCTCTCAGCTGATACCACTGAGGACTTGCATAGCTTCAGTGAAAAGATCAGTGTCATAAATGGTGGCTTCTCTAATCGGCTTTTGGATCATACCAGACAAACATTGCATCACGAGACACAAGCGCTCAAATCACATACCCGTGTCTACATTTTTGTTTTGGAGTTCTACGAAATTACCTTGATCATCTTTATAATAGGCCATGAAGACATTATTCCAAATCTCCAACCAATATGCATCATCCTTGTCTGGATCAAATACTACTGGCGGTTCTCCTGGTCAAATCCAAAAGAAAATTTCTGTATCTGGCCCGCACGGTCCCGTAGCTCCTGCAGGTCATCGTCGATTATTTTTTTTGCCGAGATAGGCTATTCTCTCTGTAGAAACCCCTCTCTCTTGTCGAAGTTGCGCACTTTCTTCATCTTTGGGAGCATCTGCATCTCCCGCGAAAACAGAAACTGCCAGATAGTGAGGATCGAGTCACAACCACTCTTTGCCGGTCAAAAACTCCCAACTCCACGTGATGGACTCCTTTTTGAAGTAATCTCCCAGTGACCAATTTCCCATCATCTCAAAACAGGTCAGATGACTTACATCACCTACTTCTTCGATATCTGTCGTCCTCACGCATCATTGTATATTATATATTCTTTTGCCCAATGGATGCTCTTTGCCCATCAAATACGGGACAAACTGCTGCATACCTGCAGTAGTAAACAAGGTCGTTGGATCATCAGTTTGATTGACAATCAATGAGGCTGGCTGCGCCCATGCATGCCCTCTCTCAGGATGTTCCCAAAATGCTTTCCATAGTGCTTTCAAACGTTGTGCTTCCATCCGCAGTATTCATAAAACAAAACAGCCTATCTATAGCCAAGTATGTAAAAAAAGAAAGAGAAAAAAAACCAGAGTATACTCTGGTCAAGATAAGAGACGAGACAGATTGATGTAGCTCATAGCTACTACCCATCCCATGATGATGAAGAAATAAGCTCTTGCTACAGTAGCTACAAGCGAAAGTTCTTGTTTCACTCCCAACAAGGAGTCTATCATTCTGATACAAAATAATCCCAAGAACACCGTGATCATCATAGCCACCACCTGGCCAGGCCGTGTCATTGCCTGGTATACTATCCATGTCCACATGGCAATATATAAGACTATATGCACAGAGGAACGATAGTTACTCCCTATGATCTGCACATTAAGTACACGAGCATAGAGCCATTTCATACACTGGACGTTGATAAAAAATATCAATACACAAAGCACCCATTTACCTAGTAGCATATATATAATTTTTTGTTTTTACTATTGAGCAGCAGGATCTTGTGCAGCAAATGAACTGATAAGATCATACAGTTTGATTTTGAAGACGCCTTCCGCAGTCAAGATGTGGAGAAGAGATTTTTCTCCTTCCTCAACAAATGCGTCGACAATCTTCATATCTGGCATCGCCATTTTGATTCTGAAGAAATATCTGAGCTGGTAGGACGTAGTATTCGCATCATTGGTCTTGTAGGGTGTAGAACGATAGACCGTGAAGGTTTGGTTGGTGATATCAAACAGATACACATATCTCGACTCTGCTGTAGCCATAATACGCACATTCTCACTATACGTATCACCAATAGTATCTCCTCCAAGTAATGGCACTACACGGGCAAACAATGCAGGATTAGTACCATCTCTCCAGAGTTGAATAAGTTTCTTGCTATGTGGTGCTCGTGTCAAAAACGATCCATCAATAGTGACTGCATTGAACGGTAAGGCACTTGCACCAGAACTTGTGCCAAATCAGGACAGAGCCTCAAGAGCGGATGCATCGAGTGGGTATTGTGTAGGCTCACCAAATTGATTTTGTGAACCTGGGACATTGGTATATCTCAACAAATAGATCTGATTTGCCTTGAGTTCTGGATTGTCCACCAACAGATACAGATTGGAAGTTCTGAAGGTACCGAGCTGTTTGATAGTAGAAGGGAATGTGCCTACACTCGTGCTCACTGGCTCGAGACCAAGCTTGTTGGCATTGTAGAGCAATCCATCATTTGCCAAACAGAAGATACCATTCTTGAGGAGATTGAGCGAACAAGTGTTCAGTATTCTGCCAATACCCGCACTCATCAAGATACCTCTGAGCGTCTCATTGATCGCGCCCAACAGTACTCACTCCTTGCCTGCCACATACATACCGTTGTTGTAGAAGACACGTTGGACTTCACCGAAGGTATTCTTCTCTTGTTGGGTGAAGGTATACTTACCATCTTGGAACAAAGAATCATTGTTGACCAAGACAATATTGAATCCTTTGTAGTACTCAGCTTCGAGGATCTTCCTGAGTTCAGCTACATCATATGTCCATCTATTGCTCGCCTCGAGCATATCTAATTGCTTGATAATTTGTTGATATTTTTTGATCTTTTCATCAGAACTTGGATCAATTTTTTTGAAAATAGCGATATCTTTCTGAATATCATCTATAGTGAAATCAATAACTACACCTCATTCCTCACTAACAAATGAGACATTGTTAGCAGACAAAAATGACTGAATCACTCCCCACAACAATCCCAACACCAAAATACCAACACCCGTGTAGATAGCTGCTGTTTTGAAGGTCTTGAGATACGTAAATACACCATGTAAACGTTGTATATGATGAGAGAAATGCTTCTTTACCTTTTTCTGAGAAAAACGTTGTGCTGACTGGATAGTGCTAATCACGACAAAACCAATTTGCTCGGGTTGCATTCTCGTTTGGAGGAGTTCCAAAAGTGCATCATGCAAAGGGACTTGCTCGGTAGTGCGCATGTGCAAGGCAGTCTGCAGATCATGCTTGTCCATATAGGTATCAAGATGAATACCCATCATGATTACCTCATCTTCCTCTCTCAATTCTCCTTCAATAAACTCTGAGAAAAGGTCAATCTTGCTTTGCTCAGGCGACTGATTACTCAATACATAAGTGACCTTACCATCTCTCACGATAGCAACACCAACGCTACCAATGAGTGAGGCAATGTACTCACCTTCGTAGACTATTTGTGCTACACCGCTCAGTTCAAAACGCGGAGTATCTTTGATTTTGGCAGCAAAAATACCTAGCTTGCTATTGAGGTCTTGGAGTGCATGTTCAAACTTTTTCTTGCTCTGTTCGAATGTGTTGTCTTCTTGTTCCAGCACTTCAACAACTGTAGAAAGGAAATCATCAAATAAGTCCTTTTGGAATTCTAAAAAATGGGTTGTTTTACACAAAACATGACACGAAAAAGAGATTTGTGTACCAATTTCTTTGGAGAAGGTGATCCACTGTTGGTCCGGCAAAAAGACGTGACTATCTGACACAAAACTCATCCTCAAACAAGAAAATATAAAGAGAAAAAACTACTGGCGCACGAGTCAATTCAACACAAAACTCACTTTTTTACACAGTAGTCAACTAGAAACAGTTTGCAAGTGAAAATATCTGTCTGATAGCCCTATTTTCTGCTAAAAAACCGTTGCATAAGTTGCTTCCGACCCCACCTTATCACGCCAAACATCACCAAGAATTTTTTGGCATTTTTTTGCGGTTGGGTAGCTACCCTCCAAAATGTTTCAAGTACCCTGGCTTTGACGACTCGACGCGGAGCCCTACGCTCAAATCCTGACAAATAATCAATCCATCATCCTGCGTTGATCACCAAGACACCTGCTTCAGCAAAACGTTTGCGATGACGCCACACTCGAAGCTCTTGATGCGGAGTTCCCTTACATACTAAGAGTACACGCTGTGAACGCGTTGCACAGGAGGAGAGATAGTCCTCCCAAGGAAACTCATCTATATTACTTTTTTTGTAATCGTTATGTCGCGCAAAATCTATAGAGCGATGATATACTTCTTCAAAACGCTTCTTTCCTTTCTCCAATCGTTCCTCTCCTTTGCCAATACTCGGATCAAAGGAAGAATAGAGTCCTACATGTATATCAGGAAACTGGACAAGCAACTCTTGCAACAGATAGGGAATAAAGTCTGTTCCATTGAGGTTAGCAAGCCATATCTTGTGCTTCCTCCCTAGCGCAGTCCAACGATACAATACTTGGAGGGCAATGCCGTCTGGTAACAAAAAATCACTCTCCTGTAAAGCCTGCGCATAGTCTGCTTGTCGTGACTGTGTTTTGGATTCAATGAGCCTCCCACGCATCACGTTGGCAAAATACAAAAAATTCACTACTGCACTTCACTGCCTAGTATACTGCTTGATTATGTGTTCCTTCGCTTCATCACGTTGCCCACGAAAGAGGTGAGTAAGTGGTGTTTCTCTCAGCAACATGCGTTAGATAGCAAACAAAAAAAGGGACAGACGTTTATTACATAAGTCGTCTTTTCTTCTTGAAGAACCAAATCAAAAGTACTGCGAACAAGAGCATACCTCACGTGATATACCAAATGAGATTATCACTCGTTGCATGAGGAATATGTACATTCATACCATACCATCACACGACAAGTGTCAGTACTCAGATTACTGCCGTGAAAATAGTCAGCAAGGTGACCACGGTGTTTGTTTTCATACTCACCATAGCATTGTGCGTATCATAGAGCGAATCGATATCTTCGTGCAAAATACTAATCGTACTCAAAATTTTATCAATTTTATACAACAAGTCTTCGAAATATACGTCCAACTCGCCACCATAAAACTTCACTGCCTCCACTTGAATCTCGTGAATAATTTCCTGCTGTGGTAAGATAGTGTGCTTGAGTCCTACGATATTACGTCTTTTGATCATAATATCTTCGAGAAGCGCCTTATCGTTGGGAACAGATTGATCAAAGATTGCTTCTTCGAGTGCAGTCAAATCATTGCCAAATAATCTCAAACTACGCAAGACTTTGTCGTACATCACGTCAATAATCTTGTACAAAATATAGTACGGAGAAATTTTGTATTCACTTTCATCATCGCGTTGTGCTAGCTCGGTTTCGTATTCTTGTTTGATTTTTTCAAAATGATTGGTGGGCAACTTCGTCAAGGTAACCAAATAATCTTTGCCCAAGATAAGATTGAACTCATTGATAAGATATTTTTTGAGATCGTTACTATATTTGGGAAAATGCAGGACGATAAACAGACATTGATCATACACGTCTACTTTGTCCTGTGTAGCAGCCTCAGAAATATCTTCCTCAATCAACTCATGGAGATCATATTTGTTGAGAATCTCATCTATATATTCTTTGTCAGAAAAGTGTTTATAGAACCAATCTACTCAGCCCAAATGCAAAAAAGGCTCTAACATAGGTATCTTGAGGAAATAAAGATACAAGGATGCGCTTCAATAGCGTGTAGCATCCATGCACAATAGGAATCTCTCCAACAAAAACAAATGAAAAAACTCCCTTGTGAGGAGTTTTTTCTTGTGCTATTGATTATTTCCGAACAATATTACAACCATGCATGTTAATATGATCACTTCGACATTGCAGATGCAAGTTCTTGCATCGTACTAGATTGCTCAATTGCATCAATTACTTTGACATAAGCACTCTCTTTATTGGATCTGGTAGAGTGAATAATTGTGTCTTTTAGTGAGAGGAAACTCTGTTTGTATGCTGACATTTCCAACTTCTCCATCGTGAGAGATACGACTCTTTTATCAGTAATTCATAGCTCTTTAGCAGATACTTTCTTCGGAGTCCATTTTTGTCCATCTGCATCTACAAGAGATGCGCTTCATGTTTGGTAGGGAAGATAAAAATCTTTCGTACTCATGAACTGCACAGGCTCCAAAAACTCTCCGCCAAATCATATAATAGGAAATTGCACTTCACTTCGATGCAACTCCTTTTCTAGTTTAGCTAGTCAATACACTTTGTCTAACACAAGCACCATATCTTTTTTTTGTCTATCCAAAATTTTAAAAACTCTACTAATCAAATACACCACTATAACAATTGCTCCTATTAACAGATAACGGAGTGTGTCTTCAAACATACGTCAATTGAGTATAATCAATAATACTGTTGCATTTCACGTCTTGTCTGCCTAAGCATCTGCCTTTTCCTCTTCTGCTTTCTTGGGTTGCAATGCTTTGATACTCAAACCAATTTTTCTGTTGTGTGGCTCCATCAAGATAATCTTGGCTCTCACTACTTGACCAAGTTTGAGTGCATCACCAGGATTGTCGACATGTTTGTCAGTGATTTCGCTCAAATGCACGAGACCATTGATGTCCTCATGTACTCTAATAAACACACCGTACGGTACATATCTCACGACTTCTCCTTCGATCACGTCTCCCAATGAGAATTTCTGTGGAATAAGATTCCATGGATCATCTTTGAGTTTCTTCGCAGAAAGAGAAATCTTGCCGTCATCGAGACCGATAACTTTGACTTTGATCTTGTCGTGCAATCTTCCCAATTTGTCGATATTTGAAACGTGTCCGTAAGTAATCTCAGAAATATGGACAAGACCTTCGATACAACCACCGATAGTCACGAAGAATCCATAACTTGAAATACCACTGATCACTCCATCGTATTCGTTACCCACAGCCAATCCAGCAAGGATCTTCGCTCTCTCTTCTCTGTATGCTTCTCTCTCAGAGAGGATCATTCTCTTGCCGTCCTCATCGAAATTGATAATTCTGACTTGGAATTCTTGACCCAACAATTCGAGCAATGCATCGAAGATTTTCTCTTGATCACCATCCTCTACTCTTGGGTAGTGAATAGGAGCCAATTGTGACAAAGGAATAAACCCTTTGATACCGTGCATATCCACGAGCAATCCACCAAGATTTGCCTCGGTAGGAACGACCGTAAATACTTCGTCACGTTCTTTTTGAGCAATCACTCTCTTCCAAACGTCCTGTTGGAGTAATTTGGAGATAGAAATTACGTAATATCCTTCATCAGTGAGAATATCTGTTCCCAAAATTTCTGCTTCGAGCTCTTGTCCCAGATCAAGTTTGTAATCACTTCTCTCGAGATCCTTGACCTCTTTAGCAAGCAATAAACCGGTAAATGCGCCCTCAGCACAATCAACTAATATACCAAAGTCTCCTCTCTTAGCTACCGTTCCTTTGATAGTTTTACCTCCTTTGATATTGGGGAGAGCAATCTTACCAGAAGCAAGGTCAGCAATAAATCAACTACGTACCATTAGAAAATAAAGCGTAATAAAATAAAAAATAACCTAGTGTTTGCCTAAGCCTTGAGCTTCAATTTTTTAGTAATCACCGTGTATCTCTCGAGCGCATGCTCTTTGAGATATTTCAAAAATTTCCTTCTTCTTGCTACTTTTTTGAGCAAGCTTCTTTTCGCATCTACATCGCTAGGATGTGTTTTGAGATGTCCTTGCAACATCTCTACTTCGTGAGACAATAATGCAATTTGAACCTCAGGTGAACCATTGTCTTTGTCATGTCTTTGGAACGGTTTGACTACCGTGTTTGTTGACTCATTCATCGCCACAATCTAAACAAATAAAATAAAAATAATAAAAGTACTCGGGAGATCGCAACATAAGTTTGGTTGCCTATCATTGGACCTTTCCCCACAATTCTTGCATATAAAAAGAATATGCCAAGCGTGTTTATAGAGAAGATACACCATAATTACAAGGGAATTATGGCTAAATTCATTGAAAAATAAAAGAATGTCAATCGGAAATTCTCTTTGTTCATGCTGGACGCAGACCTCGCCCATTCTGAGCGAACGAAGTGAGAGAAGCACCCTAAAGGGTATAAAAATCCAGGAAAACTTCTTTTCCTATTATTACGAGGCTTAATAGAATACGTCTCCTGGATGCTTCCCTTTCGTTTCACTCAAGGTCAGCATGACGACCTACATTCTTAATTCTTAAGTCTTATTTTTTCTCTCTCCTAACTGAGTCCTTTAATTTTTACTACATATTTCAGCAATCATAGCTGCAGTTTGCTCGTCAATGGTGCAATTATAGGTAATTTCCCCAATTTCTTGCCACGGCACCCTATCAAAGTATTCACTAAGTATCGCCTTTTTTTCCTCATTTGTTGTTGTTGGATCAAAGTGCAGTGCCTCGATGACCAAAGCATCATCTTCATCGTCACTCTTCAGATAGTCTGCTGCTACCACGTATCCCTTGTATACGCCGTCTTTGAACCAACTCGTACTATAATTATCATGAAAATTCAATCCTCCATCTTCTGTGCCATCGTCTTCTCCTGTCCCGATATGTTGCAAGAGTAATCTTACTTTACCAAAGGTCTCATGATCGACAAATTTTTTCAAGACAGATTTATCCATATTATCAGACTGAATAATGTAACTTACATACGCAGAATGATAGGTATTTTCTGGGTCATGGAATAGGTAGGCATTTGTATGTCAGAAACAGTCAGAGTAGTTCATCTTTCACTGCAATGGTCTATATGCCAAGGGAACGCTTCTACACAACGCGGTAATAGCTCCGCCATCATCATTATAGCTCGTGCCTATGACAATCATTTTTTCTGGGAATCGCTTTTTGAGTTCTTGATATCCCTGAGTTAAGATTGATCTATACGGTATAGCGGAATTTGCTATTTCTATATTATCCACGGCAAGCGCAGAGAAGGTAGTTTCATCTTCATCATCTCCTTCATTTTTCGGTTTCTGTGCCTTAGGATTCGCAGCAACAAGGACTGACTGAGCAACAAGTGTTTCATTGTTGTCGTCTATAATACTGATAGTAAAATACGCCATATCTTCTCTGAGGAGATACTCTTTATTCTTGGTAGAAGTCAGTGGCATACAACAGTTCGTATAATCTCCACATACTCGCCCTCTCGGGTCAGATTTCGGCAAAATTTCTATCTTCATCGATCTTCCTACCGTCTCATATCCATACTTCCTGAGAAGCTCCAAGATCTTATCTTTATCTTCCTCAGCAATATCCAGTACTCATTCCAAAAAATTGATTGAAGGGGCGGATCTTTCACTAACGATCCTTTTTATTTTCATATCATCATTGATCTTGATATATCTCGGCGTATTCATGATACGATCTAGATCTGTCTTGAGTGATTTGCTTTCAGATTGTCTTTTACGATTATTAAATCACAAATAGACAAGATAACTTGCAAACAATGCTTCGTGTCATTCCATTGCTGCTATAAGTTGTGCGGGCGTAACCTGTTCCAAGATACGTTTTTTATCTTCAGTAGTATTGATTTGTTCAGCACCAAATATAGTACCTGCGACTTCTGCTAAATCACTAAACACATCCATTTCACTATTTGTTGCCAATTTATCTTTTCTAGAATAGAGGGTGAAGAGGCTGTTTTTGCACACCTCCAACTGTGATGTAATAAATC
>CAZWFZ010000037.1:0-2725 GCA_964633455.1 uncultured Candidatus Peribacteria bacterium
CAAGTGTAGGTGCTGTGCCGTCGAGTTGCATTACTTTTTGATCTATGATACGATTTCCTCTTTCAGCAGTGATCACCACTCGCGCACCTTTTTGATAAGGGATAATATCGACTGGGATCTTGTCTCCAAGTTCAAATGTCTTGTGGGGAATATTGAGCTTGAGGGTATACGTGTTTGGCACACTACCGAGCATACCATCACTGTCCTGGCTAAACTGATACCATGCAATACGCTTTTGCACTTCACTGATCACCGTATCTGTTTCATCTACCGCATAGACACGAATAAAGTATTCTCCCGGTTTGGTGATAAATCCTGAAGGAATAGTGAAGTTGGAAGTATCTTTGAGTACACCCGAAGCCACTTCAAGATAATTGACGCCTTGTGAGGCAACGTAGTACAAACTACCATCTACTCCTTGCTGAAATTCTTGATCATAACTTCGATAGTAGATGCCATAGCGTAATTCTTCGACTTGGTTAGCTCATTTCTTGATGGTGCCATGCAGTGCGTGATCAGGTATTTCTGTACTCTCTTGCTCGTACAAATATTCGTAGGGTTGTCCTTCAAGTCCTAGTTCTACCTCTGGTGAGAAATCAAGATACTTGGTAATAAATTGTGTTTCATCAGTCATCGTATCTCTAAGGATTGCTTCAATTTTCAACGTAGTAGCATAGCCTCTATTATTTCCCGCCAGTGCGTACAGGGGAATATCAGTTGCGCCTTGTTGTTTGTAGACACGTACTATACCACCCGTTGCCTCAGGCTGATCAAAGATATGATTGTAATAGTATTTCTCTGGTTGATCTCGTCGACAATATCGGCAAATATCCTTGCCTTGGAGCGACCAGGTAATTTGTGCATCGTATGCTTTGAGCTGTGTACCGAAATAATACGTTGGTGTCAAAGAAAGTGTACGATAACCATCTTTCTCTTGTTGCAACATATCAGCGAAGAAAGTAGGTTTTTGGTATTCTTCGATTCTGATATTATGCGTGTATGAGGTATGGAGTTCACTTGGCGTATCATCAAACGAATAACTAACCGAGTACTCTCCTAAAGGAACTCATGTAGGTATCTTCCATGAAGCCTCAAATCCTCCAAATACATCCAGTTCTAGACCATCAATGACAATAGGTTCTCCTGCAGAGAAATTTTGCAAAGTAATAGTCACCCTGCCTCATGAGAGGAAAGAGAGATCCTCCAAACGACTTACGTCTCTGACAAAACCAGCGAGATTGACATTGTCTCCCACTTTGTACATACCTCTATCACTAAACCCGTATATTTTCAATGGGTCATCAGATCCTCGTGCAATCATACTATCTCACTGATCAGTCACCTCGGTGGGAGAGAGTTTGCTATTTATTTTCCATTGCAGTGAATTCCCTCGCTGATCATCAGCTACGCCAGGCGCGTAGATCCATTCTTCACCACGACGATGTACAGGCATAAATGTCTCTTGATAACGAGATTGGATATGTACCAAGTATGTTTCATCTTTCCAAGATTGGTTATAATCATATCACTCAGGAGGAATAAACTCTGGTAGCGTAATACGTGAGACAGCTCCTGTGATAGACTGCTTAGCAATTGCTCTACCTGCTAGTGAGGTCACCGTCAATGTGCCTTCCTCTATAGGTTTGCCATCCTCGAAAGTAAATCATCGAACATATAGTTGATCATTAGCAAGCTTGGTCCGCAAACCAAGATCTGACTTGAGGAAATAATGCTCTTGTGGATTGCCCTGCACATCAGTGAAGAAGACTCTAAACGCCGCAGCTGTTTGCAATGATGCCGGCAAAGAAACTGCCTGTCTGTATGCTTTCCAATAGACAAATCATGAGGTGGTAATAGTATGTTTGCTTATTTCTCCCTGACAATCAAAGAGATAGTTCTCGAGTCACTGGCCTTTTTTGGCTTGCATATCTGGTGTGTCACGTACCGTACAGGTTTGAAAACTAATGGGGAAGTTATCCGTATTCTCATATTGAATCAACACATCACTAAACGTTCCTGATTTGGGCAGGATACTCATCGTGTTGTTCGCTAAAATATGTTGTGTAATTGCTCTCTTATCGATACTCTCTAGATACAGATCGACGGGGAGAGTCATAGCATGTCCATAGATTGAAGTGACGGTTATATCTTTTTGGTAACGTTGTTTTGGTTGAATCTTATATGAAAATGCTCCTTGTCGTGGATACGAGATTGTTCAACTTCCAAGTGCTCATTGGAGTTGCTCATACAGCTGGGTATCATCAAGCATGAAGTTTGCGTTCACATTTGCGTTATAAGGATTACCGTAATAGTAGTAACTATCATCAGTTATTGCTTGGACGGAGAAATTACCTGTAAATTCTGTTGCAACATCAAACGTCCAGACATAGATTTGATTCGGTTCAACGATAAGTAACGCTTGATAAGGAGCTGTGCTAGTAGCAAAAACTCGATTCCCTGATTCGTTTGCGTTCAGCTCTTTGGAATCGGTAATTGACATAGAGTCCTTGAAGACATTCTCCAGTGATCTTCTCCCCGACTCACCAATGAGTGCTTCCAATTGGGTAAGTATAGCGTTTGATTTATTTAAGTCACTGGTGAGACCAAGTTGATAGACATGTACAGGTCCACCAAGACGATTGGGAATGAGCTCAAACGAATGTCCCGCAGGCAACGTAAGTGAAGCCCTGGTATATAAAAATGGGTCATATCCATATCCTCCATA
>CAZWFZ010000037.1:2735-9963 GCA_964633455.1 uncultured Candidatus Peribacteria bacterium
TAGATGCTATCAAGCCAAAAAGTATTTTTGCCAGTGTTGTATTGGAGAGAAAATCATTCATAGTCACTTCACCATCTCAATCCCAACAAAGAAATTGTCTGTTGAGGAATCATGTAAATTGCATCTCCAAATCGATTGTACGCATCCTTGATCAAATAATTATCAGGCAATGAATCTTTGAAAATCAAGAAGCTCTCATTGGTTGCATGATTGGTTTGTGCATCAATAATTAGGTCATCACCTGAGGTGGTGATTGCTACTTTGACTCCTTGCATATGCGGAAGGAGTTCTGCGCCTCCAGGAATTACCAGACGACTACCTGGTATATCTACTCGTGCATGTTTGAGTTCAATTTGTTGTTTACCCTCTGCGGATCAAAATGCACCAAGCCACGTTGCAAGTTCTTTGACTAGTGTCATTTTATTAGCAGGATCAGCGACATACGCAGCGTACAAACCTCCATCATTGAGCGTCGTAGGTAATTGTGTATATCAGCCCAACAAGGAGAGATACTTCCCGGATTGTTTTTTGGGAGGGAGTTGATCGAGCGGATCAATACCCAACAATCATCCATCACTGACTTTTTGTTCAGTTGGAGTGGTATTTGAGGAAGGGACAGTTGTGGTTTTCTTGGATGAAAACAGTGAACATCCAGAAAGAAGTAGGAATGCGATAGTGAGCAAAAGTATTTTTTTCATGAGTGGTAGAAAGTTTGGATATAAAAGTAAGGCGCATTTTCTACCTTGGGGAAAGGTAGTAGCTATCAGATGCACAGTAGTAAAATAAAAGAGGAATACAAGAACACGAAGTGCTATTTTTTATGTATTATCATCAGTTGAATCAGTAAGTGCTTTTTTGATAGCACCGTATCCGTATCCTCTCGTTGCCAAGGTTTTGATGATAGTGGTGTCATCTTTGCCTTTGCTACGGAGCTTGTCAATTTCACGGAGCAACTTGGTGTGTTGTCATTCTACTAACTCACCTTCCAATGCCTCTTGTGCGATCGCCATATCCTCCTTGGAAACACCCTTTGCACGAAGTTTTTGAATAATAGTAGTCAATGATTTTCACTTCCTCACTACCTCTGAACTCAGATAGAGGCGTGCATATGCTTGGTCGTCCAATAATTTTATTTCCTGGAAACGTTCGAGTACGGTAGAAATTTCCTCCAGTGGATATCATTTCTTCTGCAGTTGCTTTTGCAATTCCTGAGTCGTCTTGGGATAACGAGCAATATAGTCGCGTGCATAGGTCAGACAATCGTCCATAGTGTGGACAAGCAAGATAAAATACCATCTTTTGGATAAGACTATCCTTCATACTACAGATTGCAAGTGAACACGGGAGTGTTTGTTGTCCTCGTTTGCAATTCAACTGTAGATGGCTATACTGCCCCACAAGACAGTGATATTTTGTTTGTTTTTTTTTCTTCAATGTTAATAAAGCTTAATAGTATTCTCGTATTTGGACTTATTGCATTTTTTGGAGCACTTCTCTTGTATCCTGGCTATATCGCTCTCCTCAAAAAACTCAAAGCAGGTAAACAGCTCCGCCAAGAAAGCGTCACCGGAGACAAGGCTCCCATATTCAACAAACTGCATGGACACAAAGCGGGTACCCCAACTATGTGAGGTGGATTGATGCTCATCATTATGGTGATTATGATTGGCGCATCATATCTATTGCAATATTATGGGTATATCAACAACACACTCATCACAAGACAAGAAACCTATATACTGCTTTTTGCATTCTTTAGTATGGGTATCCTAGGTTTGATTGATGATTATCTCAACATCAAAGGCACGGGTGGCATAAAATGACTCACTGCCAATATGAAACTCATTCGAATGGTGTTGTTTTCTGGGTTTATTAGTTATCGATTTTATGCAAAGCTTGGTATTGATTATTTCATGCTTCGGCCATTTGCAGGAGAAGTACATATGGGCATATTTTCCGCAATAATCACTTTTTTTCTCACTATTACGATTGTGAATGCGATCAATATTACCGATGGATTAGATGGTCTTGTCGGAGGTCTTTTGCTCATTATCTTGGGGGTATTGGGAGTGATGACCTTTATTAGTAGTTGGTTTATTGCTACTACCCTTATCGCTATCGTTATTGGGTGTTTGCTAGCATTCTTGTGGTTCAATATCAATCCCGCCAAGATATTCTTCGGAGATGCTGGCGCACTCGCACTAGGGTGATTTATTGCAACACTTGTCTATTTGCTCAATATTAGATTTGGGATATTGATCCCTTTCTTATTATTGTTCATGTTATTTTGGATAGAAATTGGTTCAAGTTTTTTGCAAATTATGTCCAAGAAATATCTCCATAGAAAATTATTTGCTATAGCGCCCTTCCATCACCTCCTCGAACACAAAGGACAAGCTGAACATACTATTGTCATGAAGTTTTGGCTGATACAAGGAGTATTAGCAGGTATTGCGCTTATTGGGATTCTTTATCAACTCTAAACATTGCATATGCGTTTGGCAAATATACTGATCGTCCTCTATAAAATATTTTTTGTGGGATTGTTGCTTCAATTTTTTCTGTTCAATGTGATGACGTACGGGCTTGACCTCTGACTTCCCAATCGAGTATGGCTCTGGAAAGAAGGGATAATTGGCGTACTCCTCATAGGTAGTCTGATCCGAACATGCTTCCACAAAGGGCGACGCACATTTCTCTTCCCTCATTCATTTACGTATGTGCAATGGGCGTTATTTGCTCTAGCTGGCTTGATGATGTGGATTGATCTTGGGGTATATCAGCAGTCTGTGGGTACGTTGTTTACAGCGATCAAGTATGATATCTTGGGATTTATCATTTTCTTCGTTGCATTACATAGTAGTGCTGTATTGGATGCAACGCAAAAACAACACCTCCTGAGGTGGTATCTCAAAGGCATCAAATATTTGTTGCTCTTGGCTATTATTTGGTACCTACTTATTCTCATCAAACCTGGCACCCTCAAATTATTTGGGTATGATAATTTCATTTTTGAATGAGTAGTTGGAACAAATCCGCCTGCAGTATACTACAATCATATCAACCAAGGCATCGTCCGTAATCAGTTTCTCTTTGAAAGACCGATTAGCTGGGGATTCTTTTTGACCGCGTTTTGGCCGCTTTTCTTTTTCATGTGTTTGTACAAACAACCCCTCCGCTACACGTGGGTTTGGTGGTCATTGTATATGCTCAATGTCTTTCTCACCTTCTCGAGAGCTGCTCGAGGCGCAATTATTATCCAGTGTGTACTGATTGGGTTACTTATCTACCGACACCAAAAGAGAAAGTTTTTCATGACTATGATAGTGCCTGGGATATTCGCCGTACTTGCTCTGCTCTATGGAGGGATGACCGGACTGCTCCAAAGAGGGTTTTCGGATAAGGGACATCTAGCGATGCTTACGCAATCACGAGAAATGATACAAGCCAGTCCTTGGATTGGGTTATGAGGGACAAGCGTAGGTCCAGGATCGCATCATGGCTGAACTGCGTTTAATCCAGAAAATCAATTTTTACAGATTTGGCTAGAATACGGCATAGGTGGTATGCTCTTACGACTATGTATTTTCGTAGGTTTGATCGTCATCGGTCGGAACCTTTGGAAAAAAGATCGTTTTGTTTTTGTGTCAGACAGTCATACCGCGTGGATTGGGCTTTGTTTATGATTGGTGGGGCTTGGTATCTCTGGCTTAGTATTGCATAGTTTTAGTGATAGAATGATTGTCTATCCATTTATGCTGATGGGATGAATTTTGGCAAGTCTCACCTTCCATCAGACAAAGACTTGAAAAACATCCAAAAGCAACTAGAATAGCGATGTGTATTTTATCCCTTTTTTCTACAGATGAACTATCGTGTATTAATCACCAGTATTGTAGCAACAATCTTTTTGCCTATGGTAGTATTTGGACAATCATTTAGTACAGTCCTTGATTGGATGTATACCAATGGACTGACGAAATACAACGAAGCAAGTGGCTACAGAGGGCAAGATTTCATCGTGAGAGGAGAAGTGTCTAAATTGTTCAGTAACTATGCTGAGCTCCAAGGACTCACGCATACCAAAGATGCAAGTGAATGTAACTTCAACGATACAAACACCTATGATGAAACCCTACAACCCACCATCCTCGATGCATGTATGTACGGATTAGTCAAAGGCCACAATGGCAACTACTATCCCAACAACTCTATGACCGAAGCAGAAGCGTTGACCGTCATCGTGAGATCAATCTTGGGCAATCAAGATGAGACCGTGACTCCTTGGTGGAAAGAATACTACGAAATTGGTAAGTGGCTCAATGTCATCGATGATGAAGAGCTCTACGATCTCGAAAGAAAAATCACCAGAGAAAAAGTAGGTACTTGGCTCTACAGAGCATCTCAAGTCGACAAAGACCAAATCAAATCAGAAGGCACCGATGAACTCAAAACCATCCTCGAAGACATCTTCGGTGAAGAGTTCTGGCAGTAATATTTTCTCTAGTTCAAGGATAAGTTTACCAAAATAAAGCCCCGCAGAGCGGGGCTTTTTGTAAAGAAATTTGTTGATTTGAACAATGAATCTCTTGTTTCTTTTAGAATCTTTCGTCTATGAGTTTAAGTAACATTTCCATTTTTCCCTGATGCGAGGGCTTGCTCCTCGGCTCTATATATCAATGTCATGAATGTCTACCACTTGCAGATCGATCTATATGAACTATGTTTTCTATAAATTCTTTGAGAGGTGCTACAATTCATTTGTGCAAAACAGTACATGAAAAACTACCTTCATATCAACTTTTTCTCATTGAGATATCATAAAGATTAATTGTATCTATATAGTCTTTGTGAAATTCTGTGCCACAAGGTATACTTCAATGCGCATTAAGTTGCTCTTCAATAGCAAGTAGCTTTGTTTCAATATTTGGGAACTTTTCCAAAAGTGCTTCACAAGAAATAAGTTCTGTATAAGGTGTTTCTAGTCTTGGCACGAAATATCTTGTTCCATATTTTTGCAAGAGAACTGGGTCAGAAAGCACCATTCACAATGCCTTTCTCGCTTCCAAAATACGTCTATTCACTTCAGATAGGTTTTCTTTGGCAGCTATTTTCTCCTTTTTCTCATGCATAAGTTCAGCTAGAGATGGTTCTGAGATTCACATAAAAGTTGAATAATACAAATAAAAGAAAAACATAATATATATAATAATATCTAAGTCAATACAAAATCTGGGTTGCTATTTTTATTGGAGTAGATATGCTTCGGGTGTTTTATGGCTATCCAGCGTTTGATGACGAAAGAAACTTTCCACTCTCTCAACATACCTGAGTGGCAGTGAGCTGTGTGAGGGTATGATGCAATGCATACGAGTGTAGAAACGCTTGAAGAACGACTCAAGTCAATGCCTGCACATGACTATGTAGCGCGCAATATTCCCCACAAGGCTTGAGTAGAATTATTTAAAATCCTCAACATTCCTACACAGCCTAGCGGATACACCTTTCTCAGAACAGGAAATAGCGAACAAGACGCATATCGCACTTGGTCGGTCGTACTCAGATCTGATGGAGAAACATGTGTATTTGCGCATGCCTTACCAGAACTCTCTCTCCCCATACTTTCAGAAGCTACCAACGCACCAAAAAACAAAGAACCTGTGTTCAAGATATTGGATACCCATGATATGCCTCAATTGTTCGACTGCATGCTCGCTAGTGGACTGTGGAAAACCCAAGAACTTGCACAAAAAGATCTCGAAGCAGAACTCTCCTGAGGAGAAGTATGGTTTGTACAAAAACAGGAAGGGAAAGTAGTTGGTTTTGTCTCCTGAGGACCTAGACTATTTCATGATCATAGAGGCGAGTTTGAACTGCTCCATATTGGCGTCGATCCCAGTTATCAAGGCAAAGGTGCTGCCAAAGAGCTCTTTGTATGATTGGTAGAGCATGCAAAGACCTACTACCAAGCACGTGGATCTTATCTAAGGAAGTTTCGACTCTACACCGCGCATACTTCTGACACCGAAAAAGATGCAAGACGTCATGGCTTTTATCAAAAAATGCTCATGGAAGTTGCGGGTGTAAGTATAAACAAGTTTGGAGTAGGAAAAGTAGAAATCGAGTATGCACTCAATTTTGACAGTGAAGGAAATATATCGCCACCTAATCCGATAGGAGAAAAAATTATAGAGATTTTTCAGACAAAAAAGTAATATTACTCTTGTGTCTCCTGCTCTGTCAGCCACCACGATAATACTTTGATGACCATAGCTACGATACCATCTCTTCCGTCTGCAGGAATTCAGAAATTCTGATTAGCATAGACGGAATTCTCAGGTGTAGCATCCGCTTTGACACCATTGTACATGATGGAGTGCTTTTGGATACTCAGTAAATCATAATGGAGATACGATAAAGTAATAGCCCCCGTATCATCGAAGGGTTGCACATTATCATGATATTTTCGCTTTGCACGCGCGAAATCTATGAAGTGTTGGACTTGATCAAGTAATCATGCCTCACTGAGTGGTCATGGCTCATAGTAGTGGGACGTAATTTGGAAAATACCTCGCCCATTGGCAGGGTTGGACATATTACAGGAGTATTCTCTCCACCAGGTAGCAATGATAAGCGCTGTAGGAAAGTTTTGTTCACGTGCAAGTGCATCGATACGTGCATAGTGATCTTTGCAAGTTTGAGCAAACTCCATCGTACTCGTCACTAAGGGTTGTCGTGTAGCAACAAAGGTCTGTATACCAGACAATTCTGCATCTGAAAAAATAGGAATGACGAGTGGTGGAGGTGGCGGCGGGGTTTCAGAAAGAACTTCAGCTGGAGGAAGTTTAGTCAGAAGATAGTTCGCAAGTGCGTCCAATAATTGTGCTTCAGGTGAACTACTTGCAAACGTACGTTGTGATTCTTGTAATTTGGTAAGGAGCGTAGTCAATGAGGTACGAGGCAAGGTAGCAACCAAATGGTCTATACGTTGTTCGTAGGGTTGGAGAAAATACTGCTGAGCTTGGGAAAGTTGAGACGAACTAGCAAAGGTACTACTACCTATGCTTATCACCAGAACAAATAGACCAACGAACCATTTCGATCACATAGCGATCACGAACTAAAATGCCTATGTCCTAACCAATCCAAGGAATAGATACTCCCCAGAATCTGATAAGATCAAGCAAGATAATATATATACCAAGTCACATGAGTATCACAAAGAAGA
>CAZWFZ010000038.1:0-6309 GCA_964633455.1 uncultured Candidatus Peribacteria bacterium
CCCAAGGCAAAAACTATATCGTCCGTGTCACACCAAGTTCCAACGGTATATGATGTATGCAACAAGTGGTACTCCCCGGCAAAGGCGCACAAAATATTAGAAACGGAGAAACCTTTGATATTTCTGTTGATGGTACTACTCCACAGAAAATAAGACTCGTTTGTGCCGCTATGGGTATGTATCAAGGAGAAATTGTTGTCGAGTAGCCTTTATTTTTATACATACATAAAATGAAAACAACTTACCCCATCAAAGGCATTCACTGCGCATCATGTGCAACAGTCATTACGAGCAAGACAAAAAATATCCCTGGCATTCTCATGCGAGGTAGATATTATTTCAAAACAAGCTACATTTGAAACCGATGAAAACTTTGCGGGTGTAGGAACAATCAACGATATTATTACTCCTCTTGGGTATACTATCAAAGAAGAGAAAAATAAACAGCAGCACCAACACGGTGCAACCACAGATACAGATGATGCGGATACACATACCGAACTTACACACCTCAAGATAAGTATACCACTCGTTAGTATCGCCGTTATTTCTATGGTATGGATGCTCGGTGGAGAATATGGTTGGCGAGCAGAAAATGAAGTAGTGGAAGAATTTATTCATCATCTTCTCCCTATTCTCGCTACCGTTATGCTCTTCATCGTTGGTTGGAGATATATCGTTGCTGTTGGGAGATATATTAGATACGGAGTTACTTCTATGGACACCTTAGTCTGAATCGGTGCAATTGTTGCCTTCGGATATAGTTTTATTGTGAGTGCTTTCGAGTACTCGCTAGAGTGATATATTGACACGTCGAGGTCATTTTATGAGTCCGTGATTGTGGTTATTGGATTTATTGCATTAGGTAAATATCTTGAGAAACGTGTGATGTCCAAAACAGGACAAGCTATCAAAGCTCTTCTCAATCTCCAGGCAAAGACTGCTCTTTTACTTGTCGATGGGAAAGAAAAGGAAATTGCTATTGAGCATCTCAATAAGGGTGATGTGATGATTGTTAAACCAGGTGAAAAAGTACCCGTAGACGGCATAATTGTACGAGGAGAAGCCCATCTTGATGAGTCTATGATTACGTGAGAATCCTTGCCAGTTACCAAACGTAAAGATGAACAAGTCATCTGATCTACGCTCTGCGTAGATTCAACCATTCATGTACAAGCTACCGCACTCTGATCTGATACCTATCTTGCGAAAATTATTGATATCGTGAAACAAGCACAGTCTTCCAAACCTCCAATCCAACAAACGGTGGACACGATTATGAAACGATTTATTCCTGCAGTATTGCTCATCGCAATAGGTTCATTCATTGTACGATATTGGTATGGATCTGTACTTTTCCCAGGCTATGGTTGGATACGTTATGCGGTGCTTGCATTCGTTGGTGTGTTGGTAATAGCCTGTCCGTGCGGACTTGGATTAGCCACACCTATGGCAATTGTAACGGGTATATGACATGGTGCAAAAAATGGTATTTTGGCAAAGAACGCACAGGGATTGCTAGCACTCAGAAAAACAAATATTGTTGTCTTCGACAAAACAGGAACAATAACTGAAGGGAAACCTGAGCTTGTCGAATGAAGAGACAACACACAAGAACATCTTTTGGTACTTGCTTCTCTCGAATCACTTTCTAGTCACCCTATTGCGCTTGCTGTGGTAAATTATGCAAGAAATAATGGTCTCGAACTACAGACAGTTACCTCGTTTATCAATCTCTCGGGTGCTGGTATTCAAGGGACCATCAACGGAAAACAGTATGCAATCACCAAACCAGGATGGTTGGGAGAGCAAGGAATTGCATATGATGCAAAACGTATTGAGCAACGGACTAATGAAGGGAAAACACCACTTATTTTGAGTACAGCAAGAGAAGTGCTTGCCTACTTCGCTGTAGCTGATACGATCAAAGCATCAAGCAAACAAGCCATTCTTGACCTCAAAAATATGGGCATCACACCTATCATGATCTCGTGAGATCATCAAAATACTGCACAGTATATTGCTGATCAAATTGGTATAGAGAAAGTCTATGCACAAGTACTTCCTCAAGACAAAGCTGCGCTTATTCAAAGCATGCAATGACCTGATACCATTGTCACGATGGTCGGCGATGGCATCAATGATGCGCCAGCACTCGCACAAGCTGATATCGGTATAGCAATGAGTACCGGCACGGATGTAGCTATTGAATCTGCAGATATTACGCTCCTCCATGGAGACTTGAGTAAACTCGTCAAAGCTATTCGCATAAGTAAATTGACACAAACAGCAATCCGACAAAACCTCGCACGGGCATTCGGGTTCAACATTATCTGAATCCCTATCGCTGCAGGAGTCCTCTATCCATTCCGAGGCATTCTTCTAGAACCCGCTATTGAAGGCGCTGCTATGGCACTCAGTGATCTCTTGGTTGTGTGAAATAGTTTGAGATTGCAGAACAAGAAATTATTTTAGCAAAGAACGCATAAAGAATAATATGAAAAAAGCCGCCCCTACGGGGCGGCTACATACATGCGTTAGTATTACAACGCACTAATTTTTTGCACTTTTGCATGGATTTCTAAACATTGTTTATCTATCCGATCAATACATGCATATAACCCGCGCAAATATCGGTTCTTATTGATATGAGCATCCTGGTACTGCAAACGTTCAATCCCTTGGATTGCTCCCTGAAATTTACGCATAGCACGTAGCTGGATAGCACACTCCAAACGAGTTGCATCATTTGCTAATCGTGCCTTTTTTTTCATCAATTTGTCTTTCCATTTAGGAAGCAATATTTCAAAGAGCGCTTTGTCTTTGTTCTCTTCCTCTGTGGAAATTTCTTCAAGTGCTAATAGTTTTTTCAGTCTACCCATACAGATATTTATTTTTGTTAATAATTTTGAACAATTCACAATACATATATCAATTATAAAGTCAATATAAAAAAGACCCTCTCGGGTCTTTTTTTGTTTATTTGATTATTTGTTTCCCCCGTCATTGCGAGGAGCCGCAGACGACGTGGCAATCCATGTTCCTTGTTTACCCCTCTACCTCTACCGCTCTCACCTTGCCAGCGCCAATTCTTTCTTTGATGATAGCGTCAGCGATAGCATTTGGTACTTGTTCGTAGGTAGCAAATTGCATACTATAGTTAGCTCTTCCTTGAGATAATGATCTCAACGTCGTAGCATAACCAAACATCTCTGACAAAGGAACTTTGACGTTGATGATAGTAGCTGTACCTCTTTGTTCTTGTCCTTCAATTCTTCCTCTTCTTGAACTCAAATCTCCCATCACATCACCTACATAGTCTTCTGGTGTGGTGACCTCTACATCCATGATAGGCTCGAGCAATTGAGGACCTGCTTTGAGGAAGGCATCTTTGAACGCAGCATACGTAGCTACCTTGAAGGAGATTTCAGATGAATCCACTTCATGGTAAGAACCATCATACACAGCAGCTCTAATACCAATAATTGGATATCCTGCCAAAATACCTTTGGCCATAGTTTCCTTAGCCCCCTTATCAATAGCTGGGACGAACTCTCTTGGAATCACACCACCGACAATTTCATTTTTGAACTCATAGTTGACGGGCACGCCATGTTCATCTTTGAGGTCTCTGATGTTCTCCAGTCTCAATAATACGTGTCCATACTGACCACGACCACCTGTTTGTCTCTTGAACACACCCTCACCTTCTGAGGTATTTTGGATTGCTTCTCTGTAGGAAACCTGTGGATTACCCGTATTTACTTCTACTTTATGTTCTCTCTTGAGTCTATCAACGATAATTTCTAGATGCAACTCTCCCATACCAGCAATGATAGTTTGTCCTGTTTCTTCGTCTGAGAAATACTTGAATGAAGGATCTTCATCTCCAAGTTTACTCAAACCAATACCCAATTTTTCTTGATCTTTCTTGGAAACTGGCTCGACCGCCAATGAAATAACTGGCTCTGGGAATGACATTTGCTCGAGAATCACCGGGTCTTTCATATCACACAACGTATGTCCTGTCTTGGTGTTTTTGAGTCCCAAGAATGCACAAATGTGTCCTTCTGAAATCTCTTTAATTTCTTCTCTCTTGTTAGAATGCATGAGGAGCAAACGTCCAATTCTTTCTCTTTCACCCGTAAGTGGATTGAGCAAGGTATCACCAGATTTGATCGTACCAGAATATACTCTCACATAGGTCAATGTACCTACGAATGGATCTGTCATAATCTTGAACGCGATAGCAGAAGCAGGATCATTTCTCCCTGGAGCTCTACTTACTTCTTCACCCGTATCTGGGTTGAGACCATTGATTGCTCCTCTATCAATCGGACTTGGTAAATAATCAACCACTGCATCCAAGACGAGCTGAACACCAGCGTTTTTGAGTGAAGAACCACACAAGATTGGATAGAGGGTATTTTTGATTACTCCTTTTCTGATAGCTTGTTTGATAAGTGTATTGGGAATCTCAGCTCCTTCCAAGAATTTTTCTGCGAGCTCATCATCATATGCGGAGAGTTTATCGATCATTTCTTCTCTCGCCATCTTTGCTTCATCGAGCATTTCTTCTGGGATATCTTGTTCTACTTGTTGTTCACCATGATCACCGGTGAAAGTATAACATCTCATACCTACAAGATCCACGATACCTCTAAATTCAGAAGCTGTTCCCCAAGGGAGTTGAATTGGCACCGCATTTTTGGTGAGTTTTTTGTAGATAGATTCAACAGACATTTTGAAATCAGCACCAAGTTTGTCCATCTTGTTGACGAACGCTATTCTTGGTACGCCGTATTTGTCAGCCTGTCTCCAAACTGTTTCAGATTGTGGTTCTACACCTTGTGAACCATCAAATACTGCCACACCACCATCCAAAACACGCAACGAACGCTCTACTTCTACCGTGAAGTCGACGTGTCCAGGTGTGTCAATAATGTTGATATGTGTATCATTCCAAAAACATGCTGTCGTAGCAGAGGTAATAGTAATACCTCTTTCTCTCTCTTGCTCCATCCAGTCCATTTCTGCTGCACCATCGTGCACTTCTCCAATTTTGTGTTTTCTACCCGTATAAAACAAAACTCTTTCGGTAGTAGTTGTTTTCCCCGCATCAATATGAGCGATAATACCAATATTACGTACTTGGTCCAACGGTTTACTCATGGTGTACATATAAAAACAGATAAAAAAGCAATGAGGTCCAACAGCAACCTTTTTCTTGAAACAAAAAAAGAGCTATATCCGCCCCACTATAGGGAAAATGAGCTCTTTTGCAAGGCAGGATAGCCAAAATACTCCTGATAACTACTTTGTCTCCAAGAGACCTGCAATCAGTGTGGCGACCTCTTCGATAGTCCCCGTTCCTCAGCATTCTTTACTCACGAGCTTCCCAGCGTTATCCAGCACCACCCATGTTGGGAACATATCACATGACTCCTGGGTGAATGATTCGTACGTCATAATCTCAAAAGGCACTTGAGGAAGCAATGTATCAAACTTTTGGGTATCGAAATTCATCGTAAACAACTGTACATTAATTTCCCCAGAAAATGACTCTAATATAAGCTTTTCTGCTTGTGGAATCTTTTCTCTACAATATGCACAGTACTTCCCTGCTCGTCGCAAAAAACTAGGTTTCCCCGTCAACTGCTGAGGAGTGGCAATTTGTCCTTGTACGAAGTGCTCTGGCAAGGGGGAAGGCGTTCCTTTGTCAGCCATGTCTGCAATTTTACATCCACTACCTCCCTCCATGCCACAGGTATCAGCAACCTGCTCCGGCTCACTAGCATGATCCAGCATACGAACACCTGGGGCCAAGACAAAAAGTCCAACCAAACATCCTACGACGAATCCTCCTCAGATCTTCAACATATGCGTGCATACATAAACATAATAAAAAATTAGCCATTATCTAAGCTCTCTCCCATTTTGACGACAATCTGCCCTTGGACGATAGGGTGAGTGGTGGTAGTGAGCAAACTATCCGGCTCGGCATACGCCTCGCCGGTACCACGTGGTTGCAACACCATCTCTCCCTCACTACTCTCCCCACTTGCCTCATCAATGGGACATTGTTGTACTTGAGCAACAAAAGCCAATACTTGGTCCATTTTGGCCAAAAATGCTGCTTCCTTGTCAGGAGCTATCTTGATCGCTGCCAAACGACTCAAATGCGCTAATTGCTGTGCGTCCATACCATAAGTAAACGAGACAAAACCGTTTGTACTAGGGCGAATATAGAGGTTTTTCAGACAAATACAAGTTAGTCTCGTCATTCTGAACGTAGCGAAAAGCGCAGTG
>CAZWFZ010000038.1:6409-9633 GCA_964633455.1 uncultured Candidatus Peribacteria bacterium
GAAGAATCCAGGTGAACGTTATTTATCATCTATACTTTCTGTTATTGAAATAATAAGACATACACTGACTCAATTTTTAGTACTTTCATACTTATTCTTCTGCATTGAATAAGGCTGTTTTCCTGGATGCTTCGCTACACTCAGCATGACAGAAGTTTTCTGGAATTTTTTATTCACGTACAAGAGAATCCATCACTTTATAAGACTACCGAACATAGTAACTTTTCCTCTCCATTTTTTGCATTTTGACACGATTTCTCCTATACTTACTCTGTCCTATTATTTTCTTCAATTCCCCGCTACCCGTATGCTCGAAAAAATGCGTAATCAGGTCTACGACACCGATTACACCAAAGTGATTAGACAAGGAGGAGCGCCTGTTGTTGACTGGCAAAAAGTAGCTCCTGCGGACACCAGAGGATGGTTCGATAGATTTATCGACTTTTTTTTGCAAATTCATCGTAAAGATGGCGTAATCAAGGAACCAGAAAAGCACACAAATCTTCAGGGAAATAGTTTGGATGAACAACTCAAATCTCTCCTTGCCCTTCCCGATGAACAATACGACGAAAATCTCCTCACGCCCCAGATCAGAAAATACGTCATGGATGTCGAAAAGGAATACGTCAGTACCCTCCAAGACTACAAAACACATATTTCTCCAAGCTACCGAGAAGTACAACCTGGACAGTTCTCCGTGAGCTGAATACTCGGCAAAACCTACTATGCTACGAGTTATCCCTCATATATAGACTTTTTGTGGACAAGAGAAATGCTCAACTATTTCGCGAAATGGGATATGAGCTGGTTTGTCTATCCAGCAGAAGATACCGTTATTTTGAGTATGCTCAAAAGAAGATCAACTCAGCTCAAAGCAGAAATTTCTACTGCGGTGCAAAAAGGAATAACGTACGACACAGAAATCGATATTGAGCACAGAGATGTCGAAGATATCAGACAAAAACTTGCAACCCGTGAAGAGAGATATTTTGAAACAAGTTTCTACACGACTATCTACGAACACGACGCTGAAAAACTTCGTGAAGAATCCAAAAAATTTGAACAAAAAATTGGTGGGTATGGCGTACGTATGAAGCAGGCTACGCAAAGAATGGATGAAGGACAAGTAGCTACCATGCCTTTGTGTATAGACGATCTCAATATTCCCAGAAGTATGGTCTCCACATCACTCGGTGGTTCATTCCCCTTTATTTCCAATGATTTGATCGAAAATTCTGGGATCTTGTATGGCCTCAATCTCCACACCTGATCATTGGTGATCTTCGATAGATTTGCTAATAGATTACCCAATGCAAATAGTATTATCCTGGCGACTTCAGGTGCGTGAAAATCATTTTCGGTCAAACTAGAAATTTTGAGATATCTCCTGCTCGGTATTGAAGTCATTGTCATTGATCCAGAGAACGAATACAAAACACTCACCGAAAAAGTAGGAGGAAGTTACATCAACATTTCGATAAATTCACAAAATCATATCAATCCATTTGATCTACCCCCAAAAATTGAAGATGTAGAATATGGCAAAGGAGATCTCCTGAGATCACAAATTCTCAATCTCATTTGATTGATGCATGTATTGCTCTGAGGCATGACGCCTGCTGAGGAAGCATTGATAGATAAAGCACTCCAAGCTACCTATGCACTCAAAGAAATCACCATGGATATGGATGATACTACCGGCAAGACGTATCCTATTATGGAAGATTTGTTGCATGTACTCGAAGGTATGGCATGAGGAGATGATATGGCACTCAAACTAAGTAAGTATGTGACCGGTACATTTGCTAAACTCTTCAACAGTCCTACCAACATTGACCTCAATACACAGCTCACGACTTTCAGTATCAGAGATATTGAAGACGCACTCAAGACACCAGCTATGTTCAATGTCCTCAATTATATTTGGACCAAAGTAAGATCACAAAAGAAAAAGAGATTACTCGTGATCGATGAAGCATGGATTATGATGCAGTCAGAAGTAGCTTCCAGTTTCTTGTATCAGTTGGTCAAGAGAGCGAGAAAGTATGGACTTGGTATCACGACTATCACGCAAGACGTAGAAGACTTTGTAAATAGTAAATATGGCAAACCGATTGTGTCCAACGCATCGTTGCAACTTCTCCTCAAACAATCTACGTCATCGATCAAAGCGCTCGAGGCGGCGTTTGGATTATCTGAAGCAGAGAAACAAAAACTCGTTGCAGCTAATATTGGTGAAGGATTGTTCTTCGCTGGCAATCAACACGTGGCGGTCAAAATTCTCGCTTCACCTGACGAAAAAGATTTTATCAATACCACCATTGCCTAATGAAGAAGTGGCTCTTGCGTATTTGATTTTCTTTCTTGTGTATCAGTACACCACTACTGAGTTTTGCTGGCAACTTCAATACCGTACTCACTGAGACCGTCAACACCAATAATGAACTTAATCTTTTCGATAGAATTGAAAAATACACCTTATCTCCTGGCGCAGAAGGCCTTAGAGATTTTATTGGGTATGTCATGATCAAGGTACTAATTCCTGTAGTAGTACGAGGTGGTATTTTCTTGGCAATCATCGGTTTCTACAAGTTACTCACTACCGATGACGAAAAAGAACAAAAGAAATGATACAATTATATTACCCGAGGCATTGTAGGTATTATGATTATGCTCTCTGCTGGATATGTAGTTAATCAACTCGTATGAAGTACATGAGAGCAAGGCATCTTAGGTGGATTAGGCAAAGCTCCTTCGGGTGCGCTCCTCGCTGCTGACGTGTATGTCAAAATTCTCTTTCCCTTTCTCAAGATGTTCATTTTCTTTGTGTTGGGTATCTTGTTTATTATTGCTATCATCAACGCATACAAATATCTTTTCAATCCAGACAAGGGCGTACAAGGAAAAAGCCTAAGCATTTTGATCTATACCGTGATGGGATGTTTGGTAATCATCCTCGCAAAATCTATCGTTGAACTCGTCTATGGTCCGTATGCAGATGTAGTCAACAGTAGTGTCGTCGCCTGAGGAACTGACCTAGGTGGTATCGGTAAAGGTGTACTCAATGATCCCAAAACACAGTTTGAAGCACAAGGCTGAGTATATACCGTCATCAATTGGATACTAGGACTTACTACCCTCATTGTCGTGATTATTATCATAGTACAAGGCTACTCACTCCTCACTAATCCAACGGACGAAGATCAAATCAAAAAAATAAAAGC
>CAZWFZ010000039.1:0-7017 GCA_964633455.1 uncultured Candidatus Peribacteria bacterium
AGAATTGCGTTTCCTCTCTTTCTCCTCCTCGTCGGTTTCAATGGGTCATATAAACGAAGATGGTCGCTACGGACTATGGCGATTGCGCTGCAAGTAATTATCACGCGAAGTCGATATGCGGGGTTCACCACAGATCCGTTGGGGAATATTTTGTTGGGGATTGCATTGACGAGAGTCATCCTTGGACGAACAACCAAACAAGCAATATGGGTACAGATAAGTATCTTTGGAGCGAGTATCCTCCTTGCACCGAGCACTATGGCGTATATTGACTATGGCACACTCTCGCTCAGTGCAGCGATGGTGGGCGCATGGATGCATACCCGACATCGCAAAAATCGACCACTTGTAGTACGGAGTATACTCGTCTGTGTGCATCTCTTCTTTATGATTTGGTTACGTGATTTTCCACCCTACACGCGAGGAGCATTGGGAGGTGTTGGTCTTCTCTTGCTTGCGTGTGGCAGACGACTTCATCAGGGAAATTTTCATATCTCGCTCACTCCTCGTCTGGATGCAATTCTTATTTGGATTGCCAATCAGGCACTCCGAATCTATCTCCTCCATGGAGCTTTGCTCGCGTGTTTAGCGCGATTACTGTAGAAAAACACACCCCGTCATTCTGACGCTGAGTGTAACGAAGTGCTTGTCCCCGCATGGGGGGAAGGATCCAGGAAAAATACAAACTAATACGAGTGTGTCTATTCACTCATAAAGTCATCATCCCGACAATTCCTGGATTCTTCGCTGCGCTCAGAATGACGATATTTCTAGTTTCTGGAATCTGGTTTCTAGAGTCTGGTTTCTAAAATCTTAAATCTTAAATCTCAATTCTCAATTCTCGTTTACTTCTCCGTTCCTGCGTTGGTACCATCTGCCGCAGTAGTCAGAATATTGGAGAGCCAGAAGAGACCACTTGCAATAAATCGCGCCATACCAATCATCACGATACCAATAGCGGCCGCTTTGAGGACTTTGGCACCAGCACTATACTTTTTGTCATCGCCAGCTGCGGTGACCATTTCAAATCCTCCATAGAGCAAGAAAAGTAATGCTATGAGTCCCAGGATCCCCAGCACTCGATTGACGGCTCCTTTGACGACTTTGAGGAACTTATCATCTTGCAGGCCATCTTTGGTACCTGCTATTTTGATCGTATTATTTTGGTCGGTCAATTCTGCGTCATCACCAAATCAGTTAGCAGGCGCAGCGAGCGCACTACTAGCAAGGAGGGAAGCAAAACAGAAAGATCCAAACAGGGAAAGCAAGAAGTATCTCATGAGACACTTTATGAATAAAAGAGAACACTTGATTATACCTACTCTCCTTGTGTATTGCAAATTTTTATGACAAAAAAAATCACTTGCGACCAATGAAGGCAACAAGTGATTTTAGAGAAAATAGAGAGGTGTACGTGTACTAGGTATCTGAACCAGCAGTAGAACCATCTGCAGGCTGTCCAACGACAACGACTAACCAGAAGATAATACTAATGATGAACCGAGCTATACCAATCAATATCAAACCAGTTGCAGCTTGTTTGAGAATAGTGAATCCCTCACCATACTTTTTCTCGTCGCCTGCAGCAGTCACCATTTGGAAACCACCCCAAAGCAAGATCAACAATGCAATCAATGCCAAGATACCGAGTACCCAGTTAACAGCACCTTTGACGACGTTGATGAACGCATCATTTTGGCCTTTACCTGTTCCGATAATAGTGACTTGATCAGATGATCCTCCATCAGTCTTGTCAACGAATGGATTCTTGGTATTGGTAAGCTGTGCATCAGCAAAGCTAGACAATCCCAACACGCCGAGAGCTGCTACGGGAAGAACGAAATAACGAAATAACTTCTTTATCATGTTAGTACAATGAGTGATAAATATGACTTAAGTATACTCACCCCCCTATTATTGTCAAATTTTTAATGACATTTTTGGGGGATTTTGGGGGCACAAGGACGCTATTTTTGACAAAAAATGATATAATATGTCTTTTTTTCTAGTCTTCTACAGGTATTCTTATAGGATAATCTTCGGGTATTGCATAGCCATGCATAGCGCTGAGGCACTTCATAATGTTCTTTTGTCGATTATACGGCGAGGATGCGTAGATAAAACCATCTGTATTACCATATCTAGAAAGCTGATCAAGCGTCGTATACTTGCCTAGATACTGATTGTTGAAGACACTATACATGGCAATCACGCCTGCAAGCGCACTAGGAAACTCTACCACATCTCCTCTATCATTATTTCCTACGTTACCAATATTGTTGAGTGACTTGAAGTGTTTGAAACTGGTCTCTGCAAATCCGATACATATACCAAACAACGGATCGATACCGGTATTCTCAGAAGCATCATACCATATAGCAGGATCACGATACGGACCCGTCGCATAGCGTTGCAAAAAGTCATCTCTTCTTTCCTCGACACTGTCTCCCACCACCTCTATCTTTTCTTCGGCTAATTCTACTTCTCTGGCAAAGTAATCCTGTATGTACTTAATCTTGTAGTCTTTGGGAAGCGTATTCTTCTGTGGGAAGATACTAATATCAAGATGGAGCAAGGGATCTATGTGTTCACCATTCTTGAGCAGTTCAAACTGCAAATGAGGCGAAGAACTGTCTACTCCTGCACCATTGGTCCCGGGTTCTCCTCCAGATTTACCAATGACTTGTCCTCTTTGGACCACCTCACCTTCTTTGACCACTATACTACTCATAGGTGAATAAAACGTCACGTACCCAAACTTGTGGACAATTGCCAGCCAGTTGAGAGAGACATCATTATGAGAAGAGACTTTGTAGACAATACCTGGGGCTGCGGCACGAACGAGACTCCCCTGTGGCACATCAATATCAATTCCTGGGAATTCTTTGTCAAATTCTTGTAAAAAATTTGTATCATTGAAGTAAAAATTTATGTCTTTGACAGGCAAAACGGGCCATGTTAGGTATTTATTGCCGTCATCTCTATCACGACTATTGAGGAGATCGTACGTAGCGGAATCTGCTGTGGCATGCGTGACTTTGGCGACTTTGATGGTTTCTATCTGATTTTGTAACTGCACCTTGGATTGGCTCAGCTGTTGGAGTTTTGCCTTGGCTTTGGTCAAATCTCCTTGGATATAGGTCATGAGCTCATATAAGTGATTCTTTTGTTCGTTCAGGGTTGCAAATTGTTGTTTATAGCCTACGACCGAATCCTGATAGGCAAGTTTTGTTTTGTTGATCGTGAGCATATAATTTGCATAGAGCAGCTGTTTTTTCTTGATCGTGTGCAACAACTCTTCGAGTTGTACCATCAACATCTGCACCAACGCATCGGTTGAAAGACTCGCTGCGATATTGTCTGATTTTACAAAAAGCTTCAAGGTACTCACTGCTAGATCCTTGGTATAATAATCATTGCTGATTTTGTAGAGAAACTGCGCGTAATCAGTGAGATGCTCGCGCGTACCTACTAAATCTGTCTCCAAGGTTACTATCTCATTTTTGAGTTCCTTGATCTTGCTTTGATGGAGTGATACAGCAGTTAGTGTTTCTTTGAGCGCCTTCTTGGTACGTGCAGTATCCGAGATGATGTGCTCAATAGTTACACGTACATCACCATATTGATCTTCTAGTAATGCGGTATGTTCATCCATTTCTGAGTATCTACTTTGTGCTTGTTCAAAAGATTGAGAGAGGTCTGAAAGTTGTACTTTGGCTTGTTGAATATCAATCAAAGGCAAGAAATTGGGATTAGCATAAATATCATCAACCACCGCTTGTCTGGCAGTGTCTCCCAACATGCTGTTTTGCCCAAATACTCCTCCATGCAAGATGAGGAGAATACTGACAAGGACAATCCAAGATTTTGCTTGCATGTGATCACGGGGAAATAAAGAAACCTACTTCATAGAAAGTTGCTTGGGGAAGTGATTTGTTTGTTTTGCTTTGACCAAAATTCTCTTTGCATCCGACAACAACGGATAGCACGCCATCAACGTCAACATGTGATCACCGTCGGTAGTTGCTAGTTCATCAGCCACTTTTTGAGGTCGCGTGACGGTGGTGGTATCGACCGCATAGGTATACTTACGCCCATTCCACAACACAATGATCTCATCACCAGCAGCTAATTTGGGGAGTTTATAAAAGATATAGCCGTATTTCTGTTGGTAGTACTCCCATCCATCTACGCTAGAGTGACCAAACAAGAGGGTATTTCCCGCTTCACCAGGATCACTCGTAAACGGATATTTGACTACTCACTGCTTGAGTTCATCACCAAAATCACCTTTTTCAAGTTGCTCAGGCGTCGAGGTATGCGCATCCACAATCGGCGCATCCACGCCTATCGATGGTATAATAATCCTTTTGCCAGGTATTTGCGTATTGAACGCTACTTGGTAGTCCTCTACTTTCTGATGCAAATAGTCGTCCAAGTGATGTTGATACAAAAAAGCATGGGTATCAATTTCCTTCCCCAGTTGTTGGATATTCACGGTGAATTCACGCTTGGTAGGCACTGTTTGTTGAGCAGGACGAGAAAGCTCATCTGCCGAAGAAGTATAATTTTGTACGGTAAGTACGGAACGGGAGGATTCGGAGGTAATAAGATCTTGGACCTCATACACCACCACTCTCCAGTTCAATACCATCATTCCCAAGACAAAAATACCTCCAAATACCAAAATAAAGTCTACGCCTTCTTTGGTGATTTTGTGCAAAAGGTGCGTGAAGTTGTGTTTATGTGTATGCATACGAGAACTAAGTGCTTATAAATCGTATACTTATAGTAAGAAAATGTAAAATATTTGTCAAAAAATTGTAAACAAAAAGGCTATTTTGATTGACAAAAAGCCCGTAATCGACTCAATTTTCTTTTTTTTGACATAAAAAAAAGGGACTTACTCCATAAGCCCGATTCTGTTTGTAATATGACATTTCTCTCGATCGTCTCAAGGACGATATCTAGCACGACCCTCGTATTGCTACGAAGTACGCTTGCACGAAAGTACCGTTGACCACTCGCCAGGTCATCGACCAGGCTGAGGAGGACTAGCAGACGTGAGTCCGCATGTCCGCGTTGCACCTTTCTCCACTGCACCTGACTTGCGCCAGGCTTGTAAGATAGTTTTCGTCTCTGTGGCACTTGAGTTTGCCCGGTTTCCCGACGCTCCAGCAACCGTTAGATGCTACTTGTTTGGTTCGTGTCGGGACTTTCCTCGCTGAGATGCCGAACATCCCAGGGTGTCATAGGAGTAAGCCAAGGAAGAGTGTGTACAAAGCAGGGGTATTTTCAAGTTGAAAACGTTTCCAAAATACATAGACTGTTGGGACAAGTTTTATTCCCTTGGTCATATTGTCATGAAAACGTTACTTATTGGAGTTATGTTGGTAGCTGGTATTATTTTTGTAAGCTGTGTCATGTTGATGAGCCCAAAAGGTGGTTTGGGCATGGGACTCGCAGGTATGGCAGGAAGTAGTGAATATGGGAGCAAAAAATCTCTCGAACATACCCTCAAACGCACGGCATATATTACTTCTGTGTTGTTTGTAGCAAGCAGTATTGCGTTACCGTATATTGACTAATATGTGTACCCTATGCGTACTCTCCCTTCAGGGATAGTTGCGCATTTTTTTTGTTTCTTGTGTTACCAGTATGATTTTATGAATTCGTAGTCGCTACTCTCGATATTGGATATTGTTTTTAGTATGGGGAGTGTTGAGTATTCATGTAGGGTATCTCTACACCTCTTTTTCTGCAGACAAAGATAGTAGCAAAGGCGGTACCTTTATAGAGGCATCACTTCAACCTATCAATTACCTCCCCTACCTGACGACCGAAGAAAATGATCTTTTCTACCAAAGTTTGTTATTTCAAGGATGTCTCTATCCAACCGTTTCTGGGACAGATATTCTCTATCGTGAGGAACTCTGCACCGTCACTACCAACGATTATAAGCTCTTCACGATCACGCCAAAGGCAGATATTGCTTGGTCTGATGGCGTAGACATGACGCTCAATGACCTTCTTTTCACCTACAAAACGCTTCTCAAAGACAATTATCGAAATATTAGTAGCCTTGAACCCTATAAAAATATTACGGTCCAAGCAAATGAAGATAATACGGCGCTCAATGTTGCTTTTCCTCAAGCCAGTATAGATAATATTATTTTCTTTACCAATTTTATTTTGCCAGCACATTTGCTAGCAAATCAATCTCTTGAATCATATATTCAATCATTCCATGAACAGCCCGTAGGTACCTCATGTGGAAGATTGCAACCTATTGAAAATGATCCCACGAGCGTTGTATTTGATCTTGCCAAATGTGACGATATGTATTTGAAGTTTTACCAGGTCAAACAGTTTACACGCGAAGAAGAACTTCTCAGTTATACTACCAGCAAAGAAAATACGATTGATTTGATCATCTCGCCAATCACCTATGCGGGCTATCGCCCCAATCAAGTAGTTACCAATAAATTTGCTACACTCTTCTTCAATACGAGACGTGTCACTCCCCCCGTGAGACAATGGTTAGCTCGTCGAGCAAGTCACCAACAATTTCCAAAAGCATCAGGACAATACCTCATCAAAGATCAATATATCTTTGATACATTTGTCCCCGCAGATCAAACTACACAGTCTTTGACTGCTGCCCTTGCTACACTCCAAGCACCCCTACCAACGGTACTACAGACACTCCCTGACACCATTTCACGAGCTGGTAATGCAGGTGAACAAGTCTATCAAATCACGACCGGCATAGATGATAAGCTTACGCTCAAGATGCAATTTGCTCAAGCCTTTGACAAAGTATCAGTCACATTCAACAATGGAGTAGAATACTTTCCTGAGTCGTTTGACCCAACAGCCAAAACCACCCTCTACAATTTCAATCCTACCTTCAGAAATATCGCACCCGGCAAAAACACCTATACGATCAAAGGGTATATGAGTGGCACCCATATAGCTACCTTTACTTTGGTTGCAACATATTTGACGCCAGCTACT
>CAZWFZ010000039.1:7031-9526 GCA_964633455.1 uncultured Candidatus Peribacteria bacterium
CAACATGCCGCCTTGGCTGCGTGACAGATTGCCGCTGATCTATTTTGATGATGCATTCAACAAAGTTATTATACAAGACCTCATTGTCCTGTTGAGCGGACAATGATTAGCAGAAACTATACTAGTCGAAGGATATGATGAGCCAGACGTTTTCGCAGGCAAACTTGCTTCCAAGGACTATGACATCGCTCTCAGGACTATAGCCATGGGCTTGAGAAAAGATGTGGGTAACCTCTTTTTGACAGATAACGCTGATATCAATCCCTCGCTCTATACCAACCCAGAACTCAGTACAGCAATCAGTAATTACTTCCTCGCTTCAGAAAAAGAAAAAGGAAAATACAAACTCCAAATTGATGCAATCTACAAACAAGATACTCCCTTTGTCTTGCTAGGTAAACAACTCTCTTCGATAAACATTAGACAACAACTTGATTTTCCGTATCCGTATAGACTCTATGTGTTATGATGGAGAAAAGACTTCTTGCGTAATATTATGCTCTTCAAACACCTCAGCGTCAATCGAGACAAAGTGTTCGACAAAGCAAATCTTGAAAACTTCTTGCGTACCCATAACATAAAGTAAAGCGCCAGGTACTGCCCTCACCCTAACCCTCTCCCAACCACTCCCCCTAACGGGGTCGCTAGGAGAGGGAATACGTTTATTATACTATTTGATTTATGATCTATCTCATCTTCTTGGCTATCATCTTCGTAATATCTATTTCGTTGCATGAATATGCGCATGCGTGGATGTCCAATCGTTTGGGAGATCCGACTCCTAGACTGCAAGGCAGACTCACCCCCAATCCACTTGTACATATTGATCCTATCGGATTCTTACTTATCTTTTTGATAGGTTTTGGTCGAGGTAGAGCCGTCATCGTCAATCCAGCTTATTACAAAAACACCCTCAGAGATGAGTTGATGGTTGCACTTGCATGACCTGCTACCAACCTCCTCCTCGTCGTTTTTGCAAGTGCTATTATGCTAGCCTATGGCAAAATATTTGGTGCTGGTGCATTGCTTGCTGCTGATAATCTCGTCATTGCCTTCTGGGCGTTGTTTGCACAGATCAACGTAGCACTCGCAGTGTTTAACCTCTTGCCTATCTATCCTTTGGATGGGTATAGAATTGTGAAATACCTCTATCCACGTGCGGGGTATTGGATGGAAGAAAATAGACAACTCGTCACTATTGTGTTGTTAGTTTGTATTGCCCTCCCCTTCACGGGAGCATTCATCTCCCAAGGGATTGCAAATGTTTCAGATGCTGTTTTCGGTACGATCCATGGATTCATGACCTTCCTCTTTTTTCTCTAAACGCATTCCATGATCGATAAACTACAATCAATTGCTACCACCTACGAATCATTGCAGGCGCAACAGTACGATCCTGCTGTCATTGGTGATATCAAAAAATCGATTGAAATCAGCAAGCAACTCAATCAATTGCGTGATGCATACGAGCTCTACAAAGCTATCAAATCTGCTACTGAACAACAAAACGAAGCGAGAGACATTTTGCTCAATGAAAAAGATGCTGAAGTACTAGAAATGGCGCAACTCCAATTTGACGAAGCACAAGCACAACTCACCCACCTCGAATCACAAGTCCAAATTGTCCTCCTCCCCAAAGACCCCAACGATGATAGAAATATCTTCCTCGAGATCAGACCTGGCGCAGGCGGAGATGAGGCAGGCTTATTTGGTGCTGAACTCTTGCGTATGTATTTGAGATATGCTGAGAGACAAAACTGGAAGCCAGAGTTGATAGAAAATGATCTCAACGATGTGGGTGGTTTGAAATTTGCTATGCTCAAAATTGCCGGCAACAAAGTATATTCCAAAATGAAATTTGAGTCAGGCGTTCATCGCGTCCAGAGAATCCCCGAGACCGAGTCACAAGGGAGAATTCACACCTCTACCGTCACCGTTGCGGTGATGCCCGAGGTCGATGATGTAGAGATCGAAGTCAGAGCTGAAGACCTCGAATATGACACCTTCGCAGCGTCCTCTGCAGGTGGGCAAAATGCCAACAAAAACCAGACCGGCGTCCGCATCCACCACAAACCGACGGGACTGATCGTCATGGGACAGGATTCCAAATCACAGCTCCAAAACAAAGAGAACGCACTCAAAGTCCTCAAATCCAGACTCTATCAAATGGAAATAGACAAACAACAAGCTGAGCAAAAAGCGCTGAGATTCGACCAAATCGGCACCTGAGACAGATCAGAAAAAATCCGTACCTACAATTTCCCCCAAGACCGCGTCACCGATCACCGTATCAAACAATCCCGATCCTATCTCCCCAACATCATGGACGGAGACATCGACGATATCATGAATGCCCTGATTGTAGAGAATCAGATGAAGATGTTGGAGGAAGTGGGTACTAAATAAGTTGAAAGTGGATGGTGGAGAGTGGAAAATTATCTCCTGAATTCCCTACATCCGAAACATTCACTTCCACAGCAAAGTGTCACTTGTAT
>CAZWFZ010000040.1:0-4624 GCA_964633455.1 uncultured Candidatus Peribacteria bacterium
GCTAGAATTTTCTTGTGTATCTTTTCCAATGCTTCAGGGGTTTCTTCGTGGGCTTTGCTAGAGTTGAGATCGTGGTAGGTGTTCATAGGGATGAGATGGTAGTGGAAATGCGGTACGTCAAATCAGGCTATGAGTGCGCCGATTCTGATGCAACCTGTCGCTTGTTTGAGTGCTGGAGAGATTTTCTTGGCAGTTTGAAAAACGGCAGAGTAGTAGGGTTCGGGGAGATCTACGAAATAATCTATCTCAACCTTGGGGATGACGAGCGTATGTCAGAGGGTGTGTGGATGAATATCCAAGAACGCAAACGTCCATTCGTCCTCATAAATCTTGTAACACGGAATTTCGCCAGCAATGATACGTGAGAAAAGAGAGGACATAAGCCATATTTCATTGATAAAGTAGGGGGAGTATAGCAAAAAATCCTTGGGATGGAAGAGGAGGTAGTGAGAGAAATTATTATTTGCTCTCAACTAAAGAGAGCTCATGAATTTTTTCTACGAAGACGGAAAGGAAAACACTGATGACATGATTTCTTGCTTTATCTTGCGTGAATAGGGAGATCATTTCTTTGACAGGAGGAAGGAGTTGTTTGCTTGATGCTTGTACAACTTCTTGATAGAGCATATTGGAAGCGACTTGTAATGCTTGGATTTCTCTTTCTGTGAGCGATGCTTCAGTGAGTGCTGGGTGACTTTGTGTGATCAAGAGACGAATGTCGATAGCAGGGTGAGCAGGCGTTTGGTCTACGTGTGCTGCGTATGCAAAAAGGTTTTCAAAACGAGTCGGTGGAGTTTGCTCGAGAAGGTTAATGTCTTCTTCTGTGGTTGGTTCATCATTATTTGCAGGACTGACGTGATCCGGAGCTTGTTCGTTGAGTAAGGCTTGGAGGAGTGCAGTATCAATTTTTCTCTTTGATGAAGGGACATAGTCCAGTTCTTGAAAGTCACTATTCGTATGTTGTGATCGAAGATCAACCTGCTCATGCAACTCATTGAGAAAAGAGAATATTTCACTGGCTTCTTGTGTGATGATGGGCTGACCAACTTTTTCTTCACCCACTAGCGTATTCTTGATGAGTGATCGCTTACGTTGATGAGGAAGCATACCTACTTGTCGAATGATGCGTTCAGTAGTTTGTGGATTATACTCGACATACGTCAGAGGATTTTTCCCTTGGGTGTTTCCTACCATAATACAATGCTCAGCGTTGGTGGGATCCTCAATTTTTTTGGTGTTTCATTGATGATCGACTCATGCAAGTCATGTATGTGAAAATATACGTTGCAAGGAGTCGGTAATATCTTGTTGCGAGGTTGAAATTTTTTCGATAAATGCCTGGAATTTAGGATGCATCATATTGTGGTGTCATAAAACATGTGTAATATAAGTATTATTGTGTATATGTCAATATTAAAAACAAGCGACTCTTATCCAGAAAATCCCGCGCTCTGCGGGATTTATGTGTTTCCTTGAGGGTATGTTTTTTTGTGGTCTCACTATATCTGCATATCGGTGCTGATCTCGAGATCTGGGAAGAGATGGGTGAATATGGTTTTGGCGGTCGTGTTGGTTGTACCACCAAGTCACAAAGAAGTACTATAGGCATGAATGGATTTCTCAGAAAGTTTTTTTACTCGCCCGCCTCAGAGATGATTCATTGATATACTTGCATCGCTGCTGAGTAAATTACCAATATCTTGCCTTCAATGTTCTTGGATACTTTCCGTCACTAGTCTTCTGAGATGATCTTTGTGTTCTGTTTTCCCTGTGCCGGTGAGTAAGATAATATCATTTTGACCTAACTGCCCGAAAAAGTCAGTGAATATAACAAACTTTATGCTGTCTCCCACCTTCAATTCATCATAAGCTATATGCTTGTAGGAGAGGGGTCTCTTGTCATTAATGAGATGTTGCAAGAGCTTGACCATTTCAATGTTGAAAAAGCCATACTCTCTTTGCAATTTATCCATCTCAGTATCAGACAATTGATATCCGGTGAGGATTTTTTGGTGTAACGCGTCCCCTCATTGTACATATGGCGCTATGCCAGATTCTTCAAAGAGCGTTTTGATTTCTTTTTGTACCTTGGTGATATCCAAATGTCAGAAAGATATATCGATGATTTTTTCATGTTGCTCTAATGAGTAGTTTTCTCGAAGTGCTTGTGTATAGACCATGATACAAGTTTTGATAGAAGCTAAAAGGTTATATTGATAATAACAACATAGACAGTAGGAGGTTACTCGTATATCGGTAATTGTAGTTTCTCTTTGAACAAGGAAATTACTTTTTGCTGTGTTGCTGCTTTTGGTAGTGGAAGTCCAGCTCGGAGTGTCTTGCCATCAGAAGGATAGCGATCGTGGAGGTAGGCGAACTTGGTATCAGGTGTTTGGTGACTATGAATGTGTGCAATTCTTGATCTACAGGTACTGCAATGTCCTTCTTCTGCAACCTCGAAGAATGCATGTCCGTCGTGGATGCGAATCTCTCTTGCTGTTTGATACCCACGTAGACGTACACGGAAATTAGCTCATTCTTGGAGATAGAGGGGTGATGCTACCTCATTGAGTTTCTGCGCAGTATATGCTTCATGTCATTGAGTTGTATCAAGTGATTTGTTGATGAGATTGAAACAGTGCTCTGTATGAGCCCTGAAATTACCAGAGTTGGTATCATCACTATGTTTGTGTGCAATACATGCATTGAGGAGATGTTCAATGACAGTAATGAGTTCATTGTCTTTATACTTATTTGCAAGCAAGAGGAGTTGTTCAAAAGCACTTTCGAGTGATCCTACAGATTTTATTTGTCGTCTCAGGAGATCTGTTCTCACAAATGCCTCATACATGTATTGGCTATTTTCAGCATCGAGGATAATGTTGAGTACATTGGTTTGGAATGCGTTCTTTAGTTTTTGGTAGTGCTTTTGGAGAGCCTCTTCCGTGTCTTCGTCTATCTCACTGAGGTATGCAAGTCATTGAGCAACATTTTCACTCATTGCAGTAGCTAATGCCATATTTTCTCTCTCCGTGAGAGGAAGCTTGATAGGCTGACCTACTGATTCCATACAAAAAACATGAGAGAAAGCGAAGTCAGTATTACCATACTCATCAGTTTCATATTGATTGGGACTTTTCTCCATAGTATCTTTGAGTACCTTATACTGTGCCCAGACGCCTGCTGAAATTGGCTTCCAGAAATTGCTATCGCGATTGATGCTCTCTGTCATTTTTTGAAAGAATTTTGCATTATAGATAGCGTTGAACGTATACGTTTCATCTTCGATACTATCAGGACTTCCTTCTACAACCTGCCCTTGTCCCTCAAATGCTCAGAGAATCTCTTGCTTTGTCTGAAGCATAGCAGTGTGTTCGCTGAGGATAGCCTTTCGTAGCGGATGCTTGGTGAGTGCATCCTGTAGTGGTGCTGTAAAGAGAGAGGGGTTCTCCTCACCGACACTGAGGCCTTGCTCCAAATCCTGTAAAGTTTTATGAAAGCGCTGAATCCTTTTCCAACTTTCTTGATTTTTTCTGGAGAGATTTTGCATAGTAATCTCTGGAGGAAAATTCGGTGTTGGGAGAGTAGTGTTGTTTTCCTCGTTTCCATAATTGACGATGAGAAGTGACATGAGTGTTGTGGTAGGTATAAAATCATATTGTACAACAATCGGTTTGTTGACAATAATAATTTAGTATGTATAGAATATTTATTGAAATACAAGTATGCAAGCCATTATTGTGTTGTTGGAGAACTACAACAACCAAAAAATATAAAACTAGCATCGTTGTTTATTTGCTTTTATATTTTGCTAACTGCTCTGCAGTGATAAGTATATTGTGCTTTTCAGAACATGCTAAAGCCTCATTGAGATTATTTCTCGTCAGACAAGCGTTGATTGCGTATTGGTAATATGAGGTATCAAGCTTATGTGTATCAATTGCTCTTTCGATTTCATACGCACTAAACGCTCCGCTTTTGATTTTTTCTCTTGCAATCTCTGCTGCTCGTACAGCATTGAGACCTGCGAAATAACTTATCTTATCTGCCAGATTGAGCTTTCATTGAGTAATAAGATCTTGAATTCGTACATCGATTTTCGTTTTATCCAGTTTGATGCTCCCTGATTTGAGTATTAAGTAGAGACTTTCCCATTGTTCTGTCTCATAGAATCATTTAGCCAGGGTATTGATATACTCAGCGGAGATGTCTTCACGAGCAAAGAGAAAACCTAGGTTTGCGGCGATTCTTCCTTCCCTATATTGTTCGTAATACGATACAAAACTTTCGATATTTGGATCCGTGTATTTCACGATCATTTTAGTAGCTTTATCTAAGCTGATATAGGGGATTCGTTTTTCATCTTTGTCGTCCTCTTGAATTTTACTATCCGCAAATGCTGTTGAAATGATTCATTTTTTCTGGATGTCACCAAACTGTTCTGTTTCCAACAATTGAACTAGAAGCTTATGATTTCAATTTCTGAAACAGAGTTTAGCAAACGTGTACAGATGCTTATGTTGGCTTAGAAAATTTCCTTGGTAGAATGCTTGCAATACCCAGAAATGGCTTTCTTTCAGAGCAACTTTCAGTAGTTCATCTTTTAATCCATACTCGAAACATA
>CAZWFZ010000040.1:4724-8136 GCA_964633455.1 uncultured Candidatus Peribacteria bacterium
TTTGATACATTGCTTCTTTATCTCGAGGTTGTTGTTCTGTTTCTGGTGCGGTATCTATTAATGTTTCACTCAACTGTGCTTGCGTCTGTCTTGCGAGAATTGCAGCAGGAATATGCAGTTGCCCGAGCAGTTGTTCATCTCGTTTAATGGTATCACTTTTGTTGAGGGGTAGCGTGAGAATAGTATCTTTTCAATTTTTAACTTGGAGCTCACAACTATCTTGCGTAGGGTCATACGTACATGCCAGCAGTTCTTTGTAATCTTTGTGCCCTTCGTAGTTTTCCTTTCTACCTCATCCTACATAGGTGGTTACTTCATTATACTGCACTCATGCACCTCTAAAAACCTTATCTCCAATATACACAACAATGGCGTTACTGCTGTCACCTCCTCAGCTTTCATAGCTTCCTCCTCCCAGCGTAATACATGCATCGATAATAGTGCCATCATCGGCTGTAAACGTTTTCACATCCTTGATCCCTTGTTTGAACCAATAGTCAAAGGATCACGTCGTGCCTTTTACGGTGCCGTATCTGTCTTTGAAATAAGCAGTTTTTGCCTCGAGAGAGAGCATATGGAATACATTTGCCATCTGGCTCATAGGTGCTACGTTTGTTTCATGATTTTGAGGGGATTTTTTCATAGGTATACTATAAGCGTGTAAAAGAAGTTATATTGACAATAACAATATAATATGTATAGAATATATAATCAAATACAAGTACACAAGCCAATCTTGTGTTGTTGGGAAGCTACAACAGGGAGTGATGACTTTTTTTGCATACAGAAAAACTCCACATTACTGTAGAGTCTTTCTGGTTTTTCAATCTTTACTAGATACCTTTGATAGTGTACTATATGTCTTTTTGTTTGTGTACATGGATAAAACCCCCTCCAGCTCCCCCTTGACAGGGGGAGGGTGAGAGTGAGAATTAGTTCATATTTCTTGTATCAATATAGGTCTCGGCACAAATTTTTGACTGAAGGACAAATGCTCATCTGTCGGTATCGTCTAATACTATTTCTGCGGTTGCTCATGCATAGTCGTATTTACTTACGACAGGTCGTGTGATACCGAGGCTTCTGAGATAGGCTTCTTTCATCGCTACATCACCTCACGTCCAAATAACGATTTTCTTGCCTGCTGCTTCATATTGCTTAAGTAATTCAACTACTTTGGGTCTAAGTTGTTGCGTTCATTCAAGAGGAGATCAGATAGGAACATAGTCGATAAGTGTGCCATCAATATCACAATAGACTCCTTCTATTCTCTGTCCTGCCATCACTTCTGGAATATCTACATTCACATGGAGTACGAAGTCTAGCATCTTTTCTACGGTATCTAGACCAGGGAAGTATTTTTGGGCGAGTTCAAAGGCATGCTGTACATATCATTGTTCTCTAGCATCTTGTGTGTTGTAGGCATCTTTGACTTTGTATGGTTCTAGAGAGTGTTTGATCATTCCGATGTGTTGCATGGTGATTATTTTCTCTGCTGCAAATTGTTGTTGCAAATCATTTTCTCATTGCGTCTCAAATGCATGATTAAGTTGTTCTGGCATGCAAGGGTTCTCTATGAATCTGAAATTTTTGTGTGCGAGTAGTCGTTGGAACTGTGCATGTTTATCTCATCTTTGCGTTAAGTGTTTATCTAACATTTGTTGTCACAGCCATGAGAAAAAGAGTACTTTGGTATCGGGATTTTTTTGAAGTACATTGTAGGCTACTTCAACTCAATGCATCTCTTGTAAGTAGTGAGTTCATCACCTGTATGATTCATCTATAAAGTAGGCTCAGTGAAGTGCTGGATTGACGATCCTTTTTCTCAATATTTCTCAGTATGGATGATTGATGAATTCAAAGTGTAAACTATTTTGCAATTCTTCAAGATCACCATTGCTGAGCGCAATGATAGTTGCTTGATCAGTGTTGCTCGTGACAGCATCAGTTTTCTCTGGTCCATTCTCTAGAGAGCGAGGCGTATGATTGGTAGTAGGTGTTTCTTGTGTTGGCATGTTGACATAGCGATAAAAAAGCACTTTATATTTTATCTTTAAAAAGTCAATCTCCAGGCTTGTTTTCATGTTGTTGAGATATGACAACAATCTATTTCTTGGTGTTTTGATGCCAGATATACTCAAAAAGGTTATCAAGTGTTTCATACAAGATTTGACTATGAATGATCGTAATGTAAGGGACGCCGTGTTCGAAAAACAAAAAAGATACTTTTCAGGGTCCGAAAATATTTATGTCAGCAGTGATCTTGAGCGGGAAGTCTTTGATAATCACGGTCTTTCTCCCATAAGCTTTGTCGAATTCCTTTTCTTTTTTTGCATCTGTTGCTGCGCCTGCATCTATGATCCTTTTGGCTATGAGTCATTTCTCTTTTCTGAGAGCTCTATAGGGAGCAGAGGTGCGCAAAAGGAGATCTGCTTCTTTGGCTGTTCTTTCGGTGGTGATGATCACTTTCATATCTATTGTAGTCGCAGAGAATTCATCAAACATTGCCTTGAGTCCTTCGATACCTTCGAAGAATTGCACTTTGGGTTTATTGCCTATCTTCTCTGCTACTGCCATCAGCTCGGGCATACGGTCTTTGAATGCTTGATATTTCTCCTCGAGTTGTTTCAAGAGTATATCAGGTGCTAGGACAGAGAAATAAGTCACCCCATTTCTCGGTATAGCTTGAACGATACCTCTTTTTTGGAGTTCCTTCAAAAGCGAGTAGACGGTGACTCTTTTCTCACCTGCATGTCTTGCGATAGTGCTTCCTGGTGCACTACCAAGCTGCAAACTCGCCAAATAGACTTTGGCTTCCTTCTCTGAGAATCCGTATTGTTGGAGGGTATCGAGCATCGCTAACAGAAGGGTAAAATGTAAGGTATTCTAAGTATAGCCTGCGAGGAATGAAAAACAAAAAAATGAGTCAAAGTAGGGGCGTTGCTCGTGACATTTATATATTATGCTATAGATACTTTATTTTTCCTCAATTCAGTTACGTATGGCATCTGCTAGCCATGCATTCACCGGATGCAATATACGAAATGACGCAGTTATGTTTTCTGCAAAATCAAGCGCAAGGAGTTCTTTGTCTTTGAGTGATAGATTGAAGAGCCAGTCTTTGTGTTTAATGAGATCAATTGCAGGATGTACGGCATCATATCAGACAGGGACTCTTTTGTAGCTATCGCCGATCATTTCACCTCGTGTAGTTATAAACTTTTTTTGCATGAGTAATTTGTGAAATGTTTTTCGATCGCGTACTAAAGCATCTCTAATGAATTTTTGTATATGAGGTTCAGGGCGATAGAGACCTCCCCCAATAAATGAGTGATTACCTGGCTGGATATGAATGTAGTAGCAGGGGAATATAGATTTTTTGCCACTCGGAGCGATGACGATACCGAAGTTG
>CAZWFZ010000040.1:8236-9484 GCA_964633455.1 uncultured Candidatus Peribacteria bacterium
TATTGCGCTTGCGCTTTGGAGACTGAGATTGTAGAGCGTGTGGAGGAGAATGCCACCAACAATTCCCAATATACTCCAACGGTAGTGTTGTGTTTTGAGTTGTTGCATGACACCTCGTGCAACGAGTACGCCAAAAAGCATATGGACTCGTGATCCAAAGAAACTTCTGACAAAGACGAGTTGTGCTCCTCGTTGGAGTTGTTGTTGTCGTCAGAGAAGGAAGCCTATGCCTTGGAGGAGATAGACGAGATTTTCAATGAAGGCAAATCAGAGTGCGCTGAGCATACACCACATGAGAAGGTCGCTGATGATGGCTGTGTGTTGCATATATCTTTGATGTCCAGCGAAAAATTTGATAGCTTCTTCGAGCGTCGCTGCGAGGATAACTGCTATGAGACTACTGGCGACGAGCGAGCTATAGGCAAAGTAGGACCCTAACAATACAATGAGCAAAAACGTACCAATCATCAGTAGTTTGTGACGAAGGTGTCGCGTGAGGACACTTCGCACGATCAAAATTGCACTGACAATGATAGGTGTGAGCATATTGGTGTCGTACATATCGATACCTTTTTGTTTGTAATAGGTCGAGACACCTACGACGACGAGAGCGCCGATACCTCATCCCAAGAGTCCACGCCAAAAGTGCGCAGGAGATTGATTTGCGAAGACGTGCTGAAATACCCACAACCAGCATGCCAAAAGCAAAAGCGTGCTGACGATGAGACCTAGGATGACCATTTGTATTTGGAGGGTAAATAGATATCAATGTCACTATAATAAGGTTATCAACAAAGTCAAAGCCAACCCCTTTAGCTTCACTACTATGTACAATTGTATGCAATCGAAATTAGCTATCTTCACCGATGGAAGCGCATTGGGTAATCCAGGTCCATGAGGACGAGCAGCAGTATTTGTCGAATCCAAGAAAGTGTCACATATCTCTGGCGGCTTGCCCCATACGACCAATAATGTGATGGAACTGACCGCGGTGGTTGCTACACTACGCGTCTTGCTAGGTCAAGAACAAGATACACCAATTGCACCGATGGGGTTGTTTGGCGGAACGGCCTTATCGACTTGCGACAAACATATTGAACTCTTCACCGATAGTCAGTACGTCCAGAAATGAGTGACTGAGTGGCTACAGGTGTGGAAAACAAGAGGTCGGAAACTTACCTGACGCGGACGTCCTATTCAAAACGTCGAGTTGCGACAAGAACTTGATTACTTGCTTCCCTATTTCTC
>CAZWFZ010000041.1:0-9402 GCA_964633455.1 uncultured Candidatus Peribacteria bacterium
CTCAAAGCATATGATGCGTTTTTTTCGTATCTAGACAAAAAAATCCACACTATCAAAAAACCATTGCTTAAGTACTACAAGGCTATCTGAGAAGTTAGAGATGCGAAGATTTTCGCCAAACAATGCACCAAGTTTCTGCCACATGACAAAGCCATACAAACAGAGGCATCGAATATAATCTCCAAACATGAAAAGAGTCTAGACAAAGTATACAAAAAATATACTCCCTCGAGCATCATCACCGATCTCAAAGCAACTGCAAAAAAACAAATCAAAGTACTCACCACCGTCAATGGAAAAACACTGATGCCAAAACTCATCGCCTATCTCAAAGCACAAGAACTTACTATCAACAAAGCACTGACCGTCACGGGAGAAGTTAGCGACGTCTCCTTGCATAGTATTCGCACCTCCATCAAAGATATGCTCTATTTATTGACCTACACCTCAGACAAAAACACGCCCTATCTCCAAAGTAAAGTAAACCTCTACACGACTTTAGGACAATCTCTTGGCAGACGAAATGATCTTATCCAGTGTACCAACTATCTTTCCTCTCAACGCCGTACTGCTCCTCAACAAATCACCTTCAACAAACTCATTGCACTCCAACAACAAAAAAAGATACAGCTCCTTGAACAACTCAAACAACACTTTGCACCTACTCCCATAGCAGTCAACAACAAAAAAGTAGGAAGAACCAAGAAAAAGGTAGCATAATGCCAAAATACCTCATCATAGCACGTCATGCAAAATCAGCGCGAGATCAGTCGTCACTTCCTGATCATGATCGCCCTTTGCATAAAAAATGAAAACAGCATCTTAAACAGATGCAACATTGGTTGCAGAAACAAAAAATAGAAACTCCTGATATACTGCTCACTAGCTCCGCACTCAGGACGCAAGAGACTGCAAAAGCCTATGCTACGGCATGGAAATTATCAAAGAAAAAAATCAGAATAGAAAAAAAACTCTACATGGCATCATTCAACGAGCTCATCAACATCATAGAAGCAACTGATGAAAAAGCTAAGATACTTTGTCTCGTCTGACACAATCCCTGACTCACCGATCTGATCCAAGCATGTGGTAGTGACTGGATAAATATGCCAACTTGCGGCATTGTTGTTTGTAAGTACACGGGGAAATTCCGAGGAAATTTTGAGACCAAACTCTGCAAAGTTATTGCAGCAGGTCAACCAGAACGTGAGGAGAAGCAAACCATTTACATGTAGGCGTTCCACCACTTCAAGACAAATGTTCTGGAGTCTGGAGTCTTAAATCTTAAATCTCAACTCTTAATTCTTATTTCTCTGTCATTTCCTCCACTATCCTCTCATACGTCTTCCCCAAGAGATCTTTTTCTTCGAGATCCAAAATAGTTTTGAGGCCACCCACCGGCGCCCCAAACGCCCATCGCAGTTTGTACTTATCATAGAGATCATCAAAGACGAGTTGGATAAGTTCAATGTCTTTGCCCTTTTTTCATTTCATTTGTGCGAGTTGTTCGCGTTTCTTGCTGAGAATCTCCGGAGATCTATTAGTAGTCAGTTGCAGCTCCTTCTCTACATGTACTCAGGTGCGTTTGTTCTTGATCTGCAAAACTAAATCGACCTTGTTGATAATATCCTCTCACGTACTTGCCCTAATCACCTTGATATCATATTCTTGAGAAAGTTGTGCAAAATGTCTAAACATCCATTCAACTACTTTTTCGGCAAAATGACCTATACTTACTTTATTATTTTCTCCATCTACATAGAAAGGCGTATCTCTATAATTCGGTAAACCATACATTATTTGTTCTTGTCTATCTCTGAGTTCTTCCAAGTTCGTATAGGTCGTTGCATACTTGAGCGCTCTGCTAAAATGAGGAAAATGCTTAGTGATGGCCTTGAGTTGCAGGTCATCTACGAGAGGTATGTATCTTTTATTATCAAAGGTAATTACATCATTGATGAGATCATTGAGCGAGAAAAAATTTTTATTTCCTTGCGTGTCTTGCTCATAAAAGCAAGGTATACTATCTTTTGCATTTCAAGCTACACCGTACTTCTGAAAAAGTTGCTCGTCAAAAAGAATATCTTTTTGTGCAATGAGTTGTTCATTTTTGAGAAATTCTTTGGCCTTGTTGTTGAGATTGATCCATCATTGGATTTCATCTTTCTCTTGGGGAGAAAGTCTTGGTGATTGCACACGCTGTTGTAAATCTTCAATTGAGTAATACATATATTTTCAGATCAACTCTTTTGCTCTTCCAAATTGTTGGAGATACTTTTTATATTTTCGATTATTAGTTGGCTGATTGTGTAAGGTCAAAACAGTGCTCAAATCCTGCTTCATCGTACCTATAAGTGCTTCTTTGTGTTGTTGCAGTGTTTGTACTTGGTCTTTGTTGACTTGCGGTGCATCAGAAGAAAGATACGCGCTGATAGTGCTCGTATCTATTGCGTGCTTATATGCATCATTAGTAAACTGCTTTTCTGCTGGATTCATACCTGCAATGGCAAATTAATACTAAACCGCTTTAGGAAATTATATCTTTTTCGTTCCTCAAAAGCTATAAAACCTAAACCGGAAGCATAACTGAATCATCCAGAAAATTTGCACAACGCAAATTTTCATGGCGGTTCAGTATAAGCCTATCACAAGTATATTCCTCGCCTCTTCACTTGTCAAATTTTGTGTAGATAAATTACAAATACCTCAAACACAAAAACCTCAACTTTCTGGAGTCTGGAGTCTTAAATCTTAATTCTTAATTCTTATTTCTCAATTCTTATTTCTCCTTCTCTGCCAACTCCTTCCACAACTTCTCTTCACGTGAAGAAAGTTTCTTGGGGATAGCAATTTTGGGGATGACGATGAGATCACCTCTCGATTTGAGGAGGCCTTTTTCACCGAAACCCTTGCCGTTGACACGGATATATTCTCCTACTTGGAGTCATTTGGGAATCTTGACCTTGAGCTCACCGTCTGGATGCGGGACCATCACTTCTCCCCCAAGCACCGCTTGATAGAGGCTAATAGGTGTATCTACAAGGAGATTCTCTCCATCTCTTTTCCATTTATCTGAAGCTTTGATAGCAATTTTGATATACAAATCACCGCTTGGTCAACCAAGTCTGCCAGCATGACCCATGCCAGGATATCTCAAACTCACTCCTGATTGAATGCCTGCTGGTACATTGACAGTGAGTTTTTGCTCAGTCGATTCGAGTCCTCCATTGGTAAGTTTTTTGCCATCCTTGAAGTATTCTACTCCTGCTCAACCACAACTACTACAGGGGGCTTGTGTCTGCATCACACCAAAGGGCGTACGCACCTGTTGCATGACAGCACCACGTCCATCACAGGTCGGACAAGATTTTTTCTCCGCATCGTGCATCTCTACAAATCTCTTGTAGGTGATCTCTTTGCTGAAACCATGAAAGGCATCCTCGAACGACATCAATAATTGAATCGCAATGTCCTCACCTTGTTGGGGTCCCCCTCTTCTGCTTCATCCAAATCCTCCACCAAAAAAACCATCGAGCAGATCTCCAAAATCTACCTGTCCTCCGCCAAATCAACCTCCACCAAAAGCATCTCCAAATCAGCCACTGAAGCCTCACTTGCGATACGCATCATATTGTTGTCTTTTTTGCGCATCATTGAGTACGGTATTTGCTTCGTTGATTTCCTTAAATTTTTCTTCCGCAGCCTTGTCGCCCTTGTTTCTATCAGGGTGGTATTGCATCGCCAACTTGCGATACGCTTTTTTGATATCATCTTGCGTTGCCTCCTCGGTCAAGCCAAGGACCGCATAGTAGTCTTTCTGAGGATCAAATTCTCCGTTCATATACTTTTCACGTGGCAAATAAAAAATATCTGTAGCACCTAGATTATACAGATGCTACATTATTTTGCAAACTATAAATGTCTTTTTTTTTGCAGATGCGGCTATTTGAGTAAGGCAAGTAAGTCAGCCTCTGATATCTTCTTGGGATCCATATCTTTGGGTCGTGATTTCTTTTTTCTACCAGAGAGTAAGACGGCTCCTCGTCTGCTTTTGACGAGTTTGATGTGCTTTTTCTTGATAGTCCATTCGAAGAGCAATTTCTCTTTGTCCTTGATTTGTTTGGCTTGAATAAGTTCAACTGCTCTCTCTATACCAATGTTTTCCATGGTATCAGGGTCTTTGAGTGAAGCAAAGGTTGCTCACCATTGGACATAGGGACCAAATCTTCAGCTATTTACTTTGACGGATGCTCATTCTCGTTCTCCAATTACTTTGGGGAATTTGAACAGTTCGAGTGCGTCTGCAAGTTGGATATGTTCGAGACGATTCTCTCCTCTCAACGCAGCAAATTTCTTGTCTGGATCATCGCTCTCTCCTATTTGTACCATAGGTCCGAATTTCCCCAGTCTGACTTTGACCACCTTACCACTCACCGGATCTGTACCGATAATTCTCTCGCCATGCGCTCTTTCAGCAGTTTCCATGACCTCATCTACCGTCACATGAAAAGGTGTATAAAAATCTTCTATCATACGCTGCCATCTGAGTTTACCTGTAGCAATGATGTCAAACTGTGCCTCCACGTTGGCAGTAAATTGATAGTCCATAATATTGGCGAAATTCGTGTGCAAGAAGTCTGTCACGAGCATGCCTATATCGGTGGGGACAAGTCTATTTTTGTACGCTCCTACCGCTTTATTTTTGGACTTCCAAACGACCTTGCTCGCACGTAAGGTGCCGATAGCAAAGGGTTGTGGAGTCCCTAGTGAAGAGTTCTTTTCAACATAGCCTCTTTGTTGGATCGTATTGATCGTCGGAGCATAGGTAGAGGGACGGCCGATTCACAAGTCTTCAAGTTTCTTGACCAATGCGGCCTCAGAATATCTTGCAGGTGGATTGGAAAGTTGCTCTTGTGCGGTCATCTCATCTAGCGTGAGGACCGTTCATTTTTTGAGTATAGGCAAAGGCTGTGCATCTTCTTCATCTGCAATACCTCGTACACGCAGAAAGCCATCAAAGGTAATTACTTCACCATTCGCAACAAATTGATATGCTTTATTTCCACTATCGATAACAATCTCCGTCTTTTCTATGGCTGCAGGAGCCATTTGACTAGCTAGTGCTCTTTTCCAGATCAGTTGATAGAGTTTTTTTTGTTGGTCATCTGCACCTGCGTGCAATGTACCAAAATTGGTTGGTCTGATCGCCTCATGTGCTTCTTGTGCAGACTTATTTTTGGTTTGGAAGTTTCTTGTATGGAGGTACTGCTTGCCAAAGGCCTTGGTAATATAGCTTGCCATACCACCCATTGCTTGTTTGGAAAGATTGACGCTATCGGTTCTCATATAGGTGATATGTCCTGCTTCGTACAAACGTTGGGCGAGTTGCATCGTCGTGGCTACCGAGTAGCCTATTTTTCTACTTGCTTCTTGTTGGAGGGTCGACGTCGTAAACGGTGCAGAAGGAGATCTGGTGCCAGGTTTTTGGGTAAAAGAAGCCACCGTATACGTTGCATCTTTTGCAAAAGTAAATAAGGTATCCGTAGCCTCACGTCCTTTGAGATCAGACGTCATAGTAGCTATGAAGGTATGTTTACCACTCAAAAACTGTGCTTGTATTCTAAAGAAACGCTCTCCAGTGAATTGTTGAATTTCACGTTCACGCTCTACCAATACTCTCACCGCTACAGATTGTACTCTACCAGCAGAGAGCGAAGGTTTCACCTTTCTCCACAAAATAGGACTCAATTCAAAACCAACCAAACGATCGAGTACTCTCCTCGCTTGTTGTGCATCGACCAGGTCTTGGTCAAGTTTCCTTGGATGAGCGAGTGCGTGCTCTATCGCTTCTTGGGTAATTTCATGAAAAACAATTCTCGGTGTTTTTTTGGTATCCAAGTCTAACGCTTGGCAAATATGTCGTGCGATTGCTTCTCACTCGCGGTCCTCATCAGTCGCCAGTCGTACTTTGCTAGCAGTCTTTGCAAGTTTCTTGAGTCCTGAGATGATAACTTTTTTGTTGGCTGCTATTTCGTAGGTTGGTGCAAAATTCTTGGCAATATCGATACCAATTTTCTGTTTGGGGAGATCTGCTACATGCCCCATACTCGCAACTACTTCATATCACTTCCCCAAAAATCTTTTGATCGTCTGCGCTTTGGCAGGAGACTCGACAATAATCAACTGTCCGCCCTGTGCGTCCGTTGGCATAGTGAACGAAGTTTTCCCTCCCTTGAAAGACTTCTTGGGAGATGTTCTCGTTTTACCTACTGCTTTCTTGGGAGCCTTGGTGGGAGTTGATTTGGGTGAAGATGATTTTTTGGTAACCGTCAGTTTGACCGTTGGAGTTTTCTTGGGCTGTATAGTTTTTTTCTTTATAGGAGATGCTTTAGTAGGCATGAGAAAAAGTGAGATACAAAGTAATTATTACGCCAATATAGAGAATGAGGAGAAAAAATCAATTGGAGAAAACTACTCTATGATTTTACCATCTCGTATTTGGTGTTCTGGATTCTGGAGTCTAAATTCTAAATTCTTAATTCTTAATTCTCCTTTCTATCCAACTACTACTTCATCCATCATCACATCATGTAGCTCGGTAGGAAGATCATCAACGATTTGGCAAGCAAATCAGACACCGACGGTAACAACATTTGGATGCTCTGCAAGCCACTTATCATACCAGGCACTGCCTCTTCCTAGTCTCGCTCCGGACAACGTAAAGGCCCTCCCAGGGACGATGAGGAGGTCGAGATCGTCTGACAAAACGGGCGCGGTGGATACAGGATGCGGTCGGCCACCTGTATGCGTCAATGTGGTGTGCGAAGTAAACTCTGCAAAACACGCCGCGCCACTTGCATCCACACTCGGCAGATATACCTGCTTGCCACTACGCCACAACATCTGATACCGCTCACGCAAATCTGGTTCATCATGCATAGGTAAAAAAACACCTATATGGGTAGGTTGATATTCTATGATGAGTTGGTTGAGCTGGAACACTATCGTAGACAAAGCCTCCTCACGTTCATTATGAGAAAGCTGTATGATACGTTTATTTATCTCATTTCTCATATGTTGTTTTTCCATGTATGCACTCTATTTTTCTAACAAAAAAAAACAAGAGCTCACGTACTCAGGGTACGTATTGCTCTTGTTTCATAGGGACTACAGAATTATTATTTAACGTATGCACTAACCGCAGCATCAAATGAGGTTGCAGGAACTGCACCAGATACTTTTTGGAATTCACCAGATTCGTTGTTCATAACGATGTTACCAGGAGTTCCTGATACACCAAGTTTTTGACCGAATTGCATATTTGCAGCAACCTTGCTAGCAAACTCTCCTCCATCAATACATGTTTCAACTGCAGCAGCGTCAACACCCTTGATAGTAGCAGTTACTTTCTTGATTGCTTCTCTTGTAGGTTTCTCCTCATTGAAGATTGCCTTCTTGAATGCATAGTATGCTTCAGCGCCTCCTTGTTTACCCACACACTCAGCAGCTTCACCAGCTTTTTGAGCTAATGGATGGAAACCAAGGGGGAAGTGAGCGAAGATCATATTCACTTTACCTTCGTAGGTTTTGAGGACGGTATCCAAGGTACCATTGTTTGCATGTCTCTTGCAGAAAGGACATTCGAAATCTGAGAACTCGATGATAGTGACTTTAGCATCCTTGGGACCCAAAACGTATGAGTCTTTGTAGAATGCTTCAAGTTCTTTGACATCAATTTTGGTAACAGCAGCAGGTTGTGGTGCAGCAGCAGCGGGTGCAGCGGCAGCAGGTGCAGCAGTTTTGGGGAAATCAAATTCCTTGAGGGCAGAAGTAACTGCAGATTTAATTTGGTCACTTGAGACACCACCAAAATTACCCGTAAGACCCAATAATAAAATAACTACCAACAACACAATTTGCACAATGCCCAAAGTGTCCGCATTGCTTGCTTTTGGTGTGTGTGTAGGATGTGTTTGCGCATGTTCTGTCATACTCGTTGCACAAAAAAAGAATAAAAAAACAAAAAATTATCTGCGCTACTCTACCGATTTATCGTCTAAAAATCAAGTGTTTACGTATGTTTTTGTTTGACAAAGGATAATAGTATATAATGATAGTAATTTAAGATTTACTTAAGAGATGGGGTGGTTAGTATTTTGTAAACCTACAAACAACCCCACACCCAAGGTGCGGGATCCCACAGGGATAATTCGCTCCTCCAAAATCACTACGTGTTTTTTGGGGGCGAAATATAATTGCATCAATCATACTTCGTTATGAAGATGCAAAGATATCACTAACGTGATTTTTAGAAAGCGAAAAAGGATGTGTACCCCGTACCAAAGGTACGGGGTCATTGAATCATTCAAAAAAATATCACTAACGTGATTTTTTTGATGGTTCAAAGAAAATCCCCAGGGGATGCCTGGGGATAAAAAATTAGTTCGTTTAGTTCAGAGTTAGACCGCAGCATGTCCATGGATGTACTGCCATTGCGTAGGGTCTTCGCGCCATTCACGGAGCATACTAATCTCTATAGGCGAAAACTTTTGTTGCTGTTCAGCATAGTCAATGACATCATCATAGGTCAATAAGGGCAAAAGCGTACACGGTTGCTCAAGTTGCTTTCCTTCGTTGTTGTAAGGACGACTTCCTGCAAACACTGCGCTCGCTTCATCAAAACCATAGCTGAAGATACAAAGGCAGGAGTCTACTACACCACCCATATCTCGTACCGCTTGCACCGCATCTGCACTACTACCACCGAAGGAAACAAGATCTTCGATTACCAAGACAGTATTGCCTTGAAATCCACGATCAGTAATACCCTCGATACGGTTCTTCATGCCGTGCGCTTTGGGTTTGTCACGTACATACCCGGTAGGCAAATTGTTGAGATACCCAAAAAGCACGCTTGGCGGAATCCCTGCTGTAGCAACTCCTGCCACGAAATCAGCTTTCAGTTTGTGTTCTTCGACGAGGAAGTCGAATCCGTTCATCACGTGTTCTTTGCCTCGATCATCACCAAACAATAAACGATTGTCGTTGTAGATGGGCATGAAGTTTCCTGATGCCCATTGGAAAGGGACCCTCGGATTCAGCTTGATTGCTCCAAGAGCGAACATACGCTCAATAATTTCATCTTTGATTTGAGACATAATTTCTTCCATAATAGCTTTTGTTTTTAATTTGTTTACAAGAAAAAAGTAATACAAATATTAGTATGTATTACAAGTCAATATGTTTGTCTTTTTTATGTAGTCAGCTCAGGAGACTGCTCTTCTTTGAGTAATAGCCAGTGAATGAGGGCCAACAGTGAGTTATCTTTGTGTTGAGGTAGTTTTCTTAATCATCGTCTCGATTGAAGGACGATTTCTCTTCTTTTGTTGTCACGGTGTCACT
>CAZWFZ010000042.1:0-5128 GCA_964633455.1 uncultured Candidatus Peribacteria bacterium
ACTCGCAATATCCTCCTTGGCAAGGAGGTGCATTAGCCAATTATGCTACATCTGCGTATTTGTACGAAAAACGAATACAGTCGACTTGATAGTCATTTTGTGGGTAAGTTCAAGGGGAGAAGTAGTAATAGAGATTTTTTGCATCAAAAATGACTTATTTTCTACTATTGACATTATTAATATAATCATTATAAAGCAAAAATAGATTCGTCATTAACAAACAACTAAAAAAACTATAATCATGGGAATAAAAATCAGTCTTCGTCGTGATCTCCTCACAAGATTGCGTGATCAATCAAAGCAATCCGGCATACTTACCTATCTCACCTTGGCGGTAATCGCCTATTATCTAATGCCACCGACATTGATCTCCGAACTACTAAGTTTCTTCAGTGGGGATATCAAAGGTGTCATACCGGGTGGGAATGCAGTTGTAATCATAGGGACAATGGTCTCTATTGTCGTACTACGTATCCCTATCGCGATACTCATTGGATCAATAATAAAAATTCTTTTGGGTAAGCCTGTCTCTAACAGATCTCTCTTCAAATATGGAGATGGACAAAAGCGATGGCTCGCTAGTTTACTTTTCATCATAACGATTGAAGAATTACTTGGTCGATGGCTATTCATTGAGATCTTGCCAAACGCACTTAATATCAATAGCTCTCTCGGCTTATGGGGGTTACTCATCGGTGGGAATATTATTTGGACAATCCTCCATCTCTACAATTTTGAAAAAGAAAAGGAACGGAAGGTTGGGTATGTAATCACACAATTCGTAGGAGGATTCTTTTATGCATTCGTGTTCATCAAGTTTGGCCTAGTTCCATGTATCTTAATGCATTTTATGTTCAACGCAGTTCTCTTTTCTGGTCTCAAGGGACAGATTGTTGAGAATTATCGATACATCAAAGCCTTCTTACAACTCTGTCTTGCAGGCGTTATGTATATGATATTCAGTCAAGACGTCCGAGATCTTCTGATCTGGTTTGTAGGGCAGGGTGCACCCACTTCTTTGGAAGGTTGGGGCTTAATAGACTACCTAGCAATTACACTGGCAGTCTCACTTGCAATGCAGGCTATACTAAATCTATTGAGCTATGATGAAACAGTACCTAAAGAAGAGGAAAAGGAACTAACTTTTTTTGAGCAAGTGCTTTTAGTTTTCTTTGCAACTGCTGTATTAATTGGCATGGTATTTGTAGTAGAGCATTTACTCTCCGATGTCATACCGATTATCTATCTCCGCATGGTCATGGTATATCTCATAGTCTTCTCAATAGCGAAATTTTCCTCACCCAACCATGCTGTCAAAGCATTTTGGATTTCGCTTACAGATGGATGGATTTTGATATGCATCATGATAGGACTAGATTGGCAGATGGCATATCTTTATCTATTATTGATAATGGTAAGTGAACTAGCCTTGAGTACACTTCTCAAAAAGCTAATCCCTGCCTCAAAGCATGCACAGGACGCACAGGCATTCGTCATCAAAAACCAATCTTTGACTAAAAAACCGGAATTCTATTCCGAATAATGAAAAAAAACTCGCAGTATGCTGTGAGAGTTATCCCCGCCGAGTGCGGGGATTTTTTTTATATAAAAAAATTACACCTCTATAATCTCTGTTTGATCATCGATGAGTTGTTGTTCTCTCGCGGGAGAGACGAGTGCTTTGGATGCGCCGAGGAAAATCATCAAGACACCTATGACTTTGAGAAGGTCTCTCAAAAAGACGGATCTCGTGGTATCATCTAGCAAATACGCATCGCTAAACATAATAATCAGGATCGCAACGACAGGCCACATCCATCTACTGAGAGGAATGAATGAGGGGACGAAACGCGTCAAAAAAAGATAGCATCACAATCCTCATGCCACGAGTAAACCTATCCACTGTACCGTTTCTCACGCATTGGTAATTTGCACTTGTTGCATAAATAACCATCCTGTATACATAGCCAATGCTAATCACAACAGAGAGACAAACCAAGGGAGTACTTTGCTTCTTATTACTTTCATTACCATGAATATATTTTTACAAAGAGATAAAGGGGGGATAATGTGTATACATGAAGACTCCTACATACGTTCAACTGCTTCGATGCCTAAGATCTTGAGTGCATTAGCTAAGACTTGTTTGGTCGTAGCCACGAGCGCACAGCGCACATAGGTCAGCTCAGGATTGTCTGCAATGATAATTTGCTCTGCTTGATAATAGGTATTGAAAAGATGCGCTAATTCAAGCGCGAATCTCGCAATCATATTGGGTTTGTAGTCACGTGCTGCTCTTTGCACCAGTCCAGGGAAATCTGCCAAGTGAAGGAGAAGGAGTTTCTCCTGAGTAGTTTGGAGGAGATCGGGAGATCGTGCTTGTCCACTAGTTCGTCCTGCTTTGGTGAGTAACGAACAACAACGCGCATGGGTGTACTGAATATACGGTCAGGTTTCTCCCTCGAAGGAAACTGCCTGCTCTGGGTCAACTATTATTTTTTTGAAGGTGTCCGGCAAGAGGAACGAAAACTTCATTGCCCCAAACGCCACAGCGCGAGCGAGACGTTCTTTGTCATCATCAGAGATGTTTCTGTTGGCAACTAATTGTGCAGCAATCTCAAGCAATCTATCACGGAAGGTATAGTAGGTAATCACATTACCGTCCCTCGATGACATCTTGCCGGTAGGAAGTTCAACCATACCATAGGCGACATGTTCGAGATGCTCTGCTCATTCATAGCCGATGAGCTCGAGTGTTTTGAAGAGTTGATTGAAATGATGGATCTGTTCGGTCGCCACGACAAAGAGTGATGCATCGAACTTGTATTCACGTTGTTTGAGATAGGCAAGCGCAAGATCTTTGGTCGAATACAAAGATGCACCGTTGGATTTGAGCAACACAAACACTCCCAAGTTGTGTTCTTCGAGATTGACTATTAGTGCTCATTCACTCTCATGTATACCGCCTTTGCCCGTCGCAGCAAGTGCATGCACCAGTTCAATACCTGTCTGTTCTACTTCACTTTCGAGATATTCTCTATCGATAGCACTTCACAGTTCTGCGTTGATCGCATGCATATCTTCCAAACATTTCGTAGCTGTTTCTTTCCACAACGGTACCAGCGTAGGATCTCATTCTTCCAAACGTTTGTGAATTGCATGTATTTCAGCACCATAGCGTTCTTTGTCTTCACCAACTTTTTCGGTCGCTAATGCATAGAGTTCTCCTGCTCGTTCACTGACGTGTGTAGCGGGAATAGGTGCATTCGAAAAATTGATATAGTACCACACCCACTTCGCCACGTGTGCTCCGATATCTCCCATGTATGAACATCTCACGACGTTGTGTCACGCCGTCTCGAGCAACGTAGCTATCGCTTCGCTAATCAATGCATTTCTCAGATGACCAATATGAAATACTTTGTGCGTATTGGGTTGTCGTCCTTCGACGAGCCAGGTCTGTCAGGTAGCTGCACCTTGCCCATATTGCTTGCCTGCGTCCAACACCTCGCCAATCACCTGATTGGCCAAAAATCATGGCGCATAAAAAAAATTGATATACGGTCCTGTCGCTTCGACACGTTCTACTCCTACCGGCAACGCCTGCATAATTTCTGCAGCGTATTGCTGAGCTAGCTGCATTGGATTCGCTTTGAGTTCTTTGGCAATCGTGAAACACGGCAACGCAAAATCTCCCTTGGTACGATCCACGGGCACCTCGAGCAATTCCTCTGCGCGCAACGCTGTAAATTGCTTTAATCCATCAATGAGTTGTTCACGAAGTTGCATCTGTTTCGAGTTCCTAAAATTACCCGCAGTATACGCATCAGGGAACATATTACAAGGTTGGGGGATAATATTATTGGATTACTCTACTGGTGTTTGGAAAAATTTGAGATAGTCTTTGTGATTCTCATAGACTTGTCGCAAGAAGAATTGATATCGTTGGTCAAAATTTTGACCTTGGAGTGAAGCAATGTATTCTCCTCTCACGACCCTTGGGATTATCACAGGGAAATAGCCAAGATGTAGCAACGCAAGATTCATCAAAATCCTAGCGAGTCTGCCGTTACCATCTGCAAACGGATGTACTTTGACAAAATCATAATGGATATGGGCTACATCCTCAAGGGTGACAATATGTGTGCCTAGGGTTGCAAAAAAATCCTCCATCAGCGGTGGTACCTCGAGAGGTCAGGGAAGCTCATCTTCACTTCCCGAAATACGGACTTGGGTCGTTCTCCGTTTACCGGTATCTGCTTGTGGCAAAATACCTTGTAACAATATACTATGGAGTTCGCAAATTGCAGGCGCCGTGAAAACAAATCCATTTTTCTCAAACAGATCATGAAGGAGATCCATCAGTTTACCATGATTGATTGTCTCCTGAAGTTCTACTACCGTTTTTCCTCAGATAGTCATCCCTTCTTCAAGCACCAGTTTCACTTCTTGTAACGACAAAGTGTTTCCTTCAATCGCATTGGAATGATGAATAAAACCGATACGAAACCACTCTCTCAGATTACGTAACTGCGTCTGTCCAAAAGGACGCAATGCATCAAGCATCGCTTTTTGAGTAGCAATCTTTTGGAGGAGTTCTGCTATGGTGAGCATCACACGAACACAGGCGAGATAAAACGAATTAGTAAGGCAAACTTACTCGACTCATAAGAAAAAACAAGTACAACCTCCGCTGTTGTTTCCCATAACCAATAAATACTTACTCTCTCAACTCCTCTCTCAACACAATCAAAATGCGTAATTTATCTCGTTGTTGTTTGGTGCGGAATTGTTTTGCGTAGGTATCGAGGGCTACGAAAAGTGCTTTGCGGGTTTTGGTACGTTCGATAGCAGATTGACGTAGGAGAATGGTTTTGATTTTTTGGGCAACGAGCGCAACCTTACTTTCCGTCAGCGTGTCCGTTTGAAGAGCGCCTAAGATAGTGAGAAAGGTGTCCGCTTGTGGATGAATTCCCTCAGTACTACTTGCGAGCATTGCCTCATAAATCGCATCTGGATGAGGGTCAGTGTATTGTGCATAGCCGAGTGCTGCGATACCTGCTATGATCGGTGCTGCAAAAGAAGTTCATTCGGTGAACGCATAGACGCCTGAGAGTTCTTCTGTGGT
>CAZWFZ010000042.1:5228-8842 GCA_964633455.1 uncultured Candidatus Peribacteria bacterium
TGACTCGATAAACACGTATTGCCTGCACAAACAGCGAGTGGCATGAGAGCTACGTGCGGGACAATACCAGCAATACCAATCTTATTATTTGCTAACGCTCAGATCAAACCACCTACTTGGGTGCCGTGACTACCGTTGGGTGGTAACAACGCCTGTTGGTCATAAAAGTTGTAGCCATCGACATCATCTATATAGCCGTTGTTGTCATCATCGATCTTGTTGGAGGGAATTTCATTGCCATTGGTTCGCATCTGTCCGAGCAAGTCGGGATGAGAAAGATCCATACCATTGTCGATCACTGCTACGATCACTTGCTTGGTAGACTTGAGCAGTTTCCATGCTTGATCAATTCCCAATCCTTGCAACCATGGTTGACGAAAACTCAGTGGATCATTCGTAGCTGCTTGTGCACGATTGGTAATATAGGTCAAGAAGTTCTGGATCAGTGTTTGTTGTTCAGCACTGGTAGCGAGTTTCTTGGCTTGGCTGCCGTAGTCACTCGCCTCGTCGAAATCTTGACGTGCAGCATACAAAACAGCGCGCATATAGAGATAAGAGAACTTGGTTTCGTTATCTAAATCGTAGTCTTGCGCTTGCGCGAGGAAATTTTCTGCTGAAGTATATTCTCCACGTTGATAACTTTGCTGAGCTTGTGCGATCAAGAGAGAAGGTAAGGTGTGTTCGAGTCCTCGTGCATCATAGACTATTGCGTCATAGACAGAGCGATATGAGGTATAGGCATCTGCGAGTTTATCGTCGCTGATTGCTTGTTCCCCTGCATCGAGGAGGTCATTTGCTTCATCAAGTGCAGATGCATGACAGACTTCGTAGTTTTGTTTGGCGACGGTGTAGGCATTATATGCACTGGTGGTTTGTGAGGTATTTACTTGTTCGATTGCATCTTGCACGGTTTCATAGGATGCAACACATACCGTAAACAAAAGTTTGGGAATACTTTCTGTAGCAGCACTACTCAAACTTGGTAGACATACACAGAAAATACCAAACAACAAAAAGCTTCTGCTAAGATATTTTTTTCGGATTTTCATACACGATAGAGTCATAGAGAATGTACACATAAAACATATTTTTTGTCGTCCTGTGGCCCTCAGTATATACAACTTCCGCACACTTGCTACCTAAACGCATCCACAAACACTTGCTATTTATCTCAAAAACGGGAAAGTAATTACTCACTTTTAGCGCTCACTCGCCATGCAACACGAATCATCTGGTAGAAAAATATTCATGTGATTACTTACGTTGGCAGTCATTATTGGACTGAGTTATCTGTTACAAAAAGTATTGTGAACTACCTACATCAGTGACGCGTTCCAAGAGAACTATGTGATCGGGATTATATTATTAGTGCTCGTCAAGGCATCGACCGTCATTTTTGCTCCGCTGTCAGGGTCGGTCATTTATATTCTCGCGGGCACACTTTTGCCTTTCTACGAAAGCATACTCTGGTTGATGGTCGGTAATTTTGTGTGAATCACCACCGCATATTTTTTGGGAAGGTGGTATGGAGATCGTATCATTGCGTGGTTTTTTGGTGAGCAGTGAACCAAACAAACCCATGCATTTATCGATAGATTGCATGAGTGGAAATCATTTTTGGTCGTACGTATTCTCTTTTTCAACCTCGAAGACTTCATCAACTATGTAGCAGGAATGAGTAGGTTGCCCTATCTGCCGTTTATTATCATCAGTATGACTATCTCCACGTGCCTCATGTTGTTTATTATCAATGGAGCTTCACGAATTAGCGGGTTTCGAGCATCGGGTACCTAGCAAACATTTGTTTTCAATTGCATTTCTCAGTCAAATCAGTATCGGTAGGCACATGTGGCGCCAACGTAGCTCAGTCGGTAGAGCACACCCATGGTAAGGGTGAGGTCGGCAGTTCGATTCTGCTCGTTGGCTTATGTAGCACTATTATTTCACACATAAAATAAAATCACCCAAAGGTGATTTTTTGTTTGAAAAAAACTACGGGACATGCCCGTAGTTACGTGATAATCAAAAAGATAATCACAAAATAAAACAATTAATACAATAACAAATACGTTGCGAATCCTGCGACAAATGAAGCTACAGCCAAGGGAGCAATCCTTTTGAGATACCAAACGAAGTTGATGTGCTCAATACCCATAGCTGCGACACCAGCCGCAGAACCGATAATCAACATAGATCCTCCCGTACCAGCTGTATAGGCAACTGCTTGCCACAGTTTAGCATCCGGTAAGAAATAGGTCGTTTGTTGAAAAGCAAATGCACCATCAGTGACTAAGGTTGGATTAGCCATCGCAAAAGCATATGCCTCTGGATTGACACTTGCAGAAGCAAGTGGATACATACCCATAGCTGCGGCAACCTGCGGAACGTTGTCGATAATAGCAGACAACACACCGATAATCCCAGCGATCGCATCTTTGTTGCCAATCCACACATCAAGCGCAGATGCGAGCTGTGTAAGTGTTCCCATAGTTTCTAGTGCAGCAACTGCCAAGAGTATCCCTACGAAAAAAAGAATACTTGGTGTATCAATTTTCTTAAGTGCATTCGCAGCAGAATATTTAGCACGTTCATCATCGGGCTTGCCCTTGTGAATAATTTCAGATGCAATCCAAAGTACAGATAAACTCAACAACATCCCCATAAAAGGCATCAAGTGCGTAATACTCTTGTACACGGGGACAAATAAGAGTCCACCAATACCTAAGAGCAGAATGCGCAGACTACCATGAACCTTTTCATCTTTTGCTTCTTGTTCTTTCGGTTCTTCTTGGAAGGCGACACTTACTCCTTTGTATTTCCAAGCTAAGTAGGCCGTAGGGACAAGTGCGCATACCACAGCTGGCACGAAAAGATCTCTCACCGTTGGCCAGCTCGTGATTTGTCCTCCTATCCAAAGCATAGTGGTAGTGACATCACCAATAGGTGACCATACACCGCCTGCATTTGCACAGATGACGACAAGCGAGACAAAAACTAAGCGTAGCTGATAGTCACGTACAAGCTTCCGTAGCAGATAGATCATGACAATGGTGGTAGTCAAATTATCTAATACCGCCGAGAGAAAGAAGGATAGTACTGCAATCACCCAAAACAGTTTGCTTGCGCTATGCGTCGTAACCCGACGGGTGATAAACCCAAAGCCCTTGTGTATATCAATAAGTTCAACGATGGTCATCGCTCCCAGCAGAAACAACAGTAACGGCGTAATATTGAGCAAATGATGCTCAAAATCATGGATATACTCCAGTCCATGCGGTTGAAGCACCAGTAATGTCCAACATACAATACCCAAAAAGAGTGCCGTAGCAGCCTTGTTGACATGTATCACATGCTCAAACGCTATCATCAGATAGCCAATAACGAAAATAACGATAATACTCACCATATATATGTTTTTATTTTTTAATGACCTCTTCTGCACCATGCAGACCAGACACTATACGGATATTTGACATATTTTCAAGATAATGTTTTTATATACAACGGAAAGAGACCATCGAAGCGATGGTCTCTTAGCTGATACTACTACTAGCATCAATGATTGTTTGCATACCTTCTTCAAACAATCCGTGAAGGGAGCATCGTACGTAATA
>CAZWFZ010000043.1:0-8783 GCA_964633455.1 uncultured Candidatus Peribacteria bacterium
ATTTCCTTCCCGTTTGGGTTTCTCCGATGGAGTCTCTACAAGGGAGTTCTTGCTCCTGAGAATCCAATCATCTCTCATATTAAAACAGGGAAATGGTTAGATGGTGTGCATCTTGCACAAACAGCATCAAGATTGCTCAATCAGAGCAAGGATAATGCATGGCAACTGTCAGGTGGATTTCGCGCCTCGGATCTTCTCCTGGGTATGCGAGAACCACTTCTTACTTTTGGAAAACGTGACAACTGGTGGATTCGTGGAGATGCTTCATACTTTTGGCTAGTTTCTGTAGAGAGAAGCTATCGCTTTGATCTCGAAGCGGCCGGAGTTGATTTACAAACACCTGTCAAAGACTATCTCAAGGGCATTGATGTCCAAGGAATATCTTTACCAGATGATATTGTAACCATAGGGGTTGATGCTGCGGGAGACTATCTCAATAGTCAAATCCGCAAGTATGCATATCTCTTTGGTGATCCTCTCCTCTACGGTAAAGGGTACACAGCAGAAGTTGGTTTTGGTTGGAAGGGTATCGGTTTGCAATATCGATTTACCCAACAACAATCTCGTAACTTCTTGACGGGTGAAGCGTTGGAACTGCTCGGAGTTTCTCCTGAACTTGCTGGACCTGGTCCAGTACTGAAGACTACTTTCCATGAAGTGGGCATTACGTTACAGTTTGGTGCACCTGCACGAAGGAACAAACAAAAAGCACATGTTCCTTTGCCTGTATGCCCACCTTGTCCGCGATGCACAACATCTGGAAACGACACCCTGTCCGTTGTTCCACCTCTCGTACACGATGAGGTAGTGATCAACGAACAGCAACCGAATTGGGCAATTCGACTTGGCGTATTTCAAAGCAACGTCAATTTGAAGGAGCTTGGTTTTGGAGCTGAATTACAACTCAGAGCCGAAACGATATGCATAGAGGGACAACCTTTTCTTGCTGTGTATGTAGATGAGATCTTCTCGTCACAAGAAGCAGCAGAAAAATTCGCTGTCGCTCTTGGACTACAAGATTATCTTATTTTCTCACACTAAAACTGTTTACTGTATCTTTATGAGACACTACATTATGTCTACTCTCGTTACTCTAGGAGTAATGAGTTGCATCGCTCTCCAAGCACAAACTTGGGAAGCCGGAATTGGATTTAACTATCACAATTTCTCACGGAATCGTGTTGAAGTTGTTGAAGCAATTCAACTCTACAACTTTGCTGCGCAGCAATCAAATGGAAAACAACTTTCCATGCTGTCCCTGCAAAGCAAAAACATTTTTGCCCCTACCATTTGGGCAAAATATCGTCTTGAAGATGGTGCTTCTCCGATCGCCCTTGGTGGAGAAGTAGTACTCAAGGGACTGTACCTATCAGTCTTTGGTGAATACGAATGGATGATTCATGATGGAAGCTTCACCGTCTTTGCTAGGCCTCGTGCAAGCATCGGATGGAATAGTAAGTTTCCTGTCAGTCCGGATTGGAAGACATTCGTTGGTGAACAACTACCTGGACTTACCACTGAAGAGGTCAGCTCAGCTGCAGATCTGTTTGCCAAACTATCACCAAGCTCTTTTGGTACAGCACTCAACGTCTGCATCACTCCACAAATTGATTTCGAATGGGATCCAGGTTGGGAGATTATTCGACTTCGTGGCTCTCTAGGATACAATTGGGACCTCATGACATTACTGTCCTCGAGATCACAAAATGGATTCGCCATGAGAATAGGAGCAGTCGTACAATTCGGCGGATAATTCCGTCAGCTAGAAGCGCTTAGTCTTCAAAAAAGGTAACACTACAAACGCACAATTTTTTTGTTACTTTTTGTACTCGGTAAACAACAACAATTTATGAAAACCACAAAAACCTGTATAAAACATACTCCTCTAGATGGAGTGCTGGTGCAGCGATATTCGTTGCACCTTTTTTTATGCGTAAAAAATAAAGAGTTTCCTCAACTGCATATTGAGTTGCAATATCTGACATATTTGGTATTGAGAGAATGATTATTTTTTTATATTTCTTACTAGGTATGACCTACCAAGATTATGATACTCACGACTGACTTGCATCGGACGAACTTCCTCCTCCTACACCAAGTCATCAAGAGGTTGGTCAACATACCTCACTTGAAACACATGAAACATTATCGCAGGCATTTCATAAGCATGCAGATGGCTCCGTTGATATCGCATATAAATGAATCAGGTGAATACACCCATTACATAGTCGTCACATAGATCACGAATTTTCAGTCTCAACAGAAGATATAGAAAAATGATGTAGGCCACCTTTTGTGCAACCCGCATCATATCTGTCACATACTTCTGACATACCTCATCTTGTACCTCATTTTTTTCGTCCGCAGGGAGCATATGAGGCAGATAGTATGAGTGACGGAGCAGGGTTTTTACCTATATACACACCACAAGATCGCGAAGCATTTTTACGTTGCTTTGGAGAAACACAAGCTGAGCAAGCAAAAAACTTATTAGTTTGTTTCAAAGATCAGTTAGCACCCTGATGGTTTTCATTTATGGAGCCACACGAAGGCAACTTTGAACCTACCTGGTATGGTGCCAAATGAATGACCTATTATGTGTGACTTTCGCTCACTCCAGATAAAGCTGGATATATTTCTGCATTATGGATCAATGCAAAAAATAATACCTTGTGATGGTATCCACTTGGTCCGTATGCAGCTGATCATTACATTCCTTTTTTGGTGTGCGAAAGTATCTCACCACAAACTTCAAGTAGCGAATAAGTTACTATTTTGCGTCCCTCAATGTTTTCATCAGTTTTTGCATATCTGGCTCCTCTACACGCTCTCCTGTCACCACCCAATATAATAAACGTCTATTAGCTTGTATATGCTCTTGCGCTCAAGGCATCGTAGGATCAGTTTTTTGGTTGTAGAAAAAATACTCTGCCAACGCCTCCTCCAACGACCATCCATCTACATCTCTTCTCAATCTCGCAATCACCGCTCACGTTCTATCAGCGCCATGCTGACAATGAATAAGTACATGACCAGCACGATAGAGTTGTTTGATAGTTGCATACTGCTCACGAGTCGGTGGGCTGCTACGCATAGCAATTGTTACAAACTTTAGTCAGGTAATCTGTGGGGTCTCTTTGGTTGCATTGAGACGCAATACGGTATGAATAGCATATGGTTCTTTTTGCAAGACTTGGTAGCCACTGTGAGTCGGTTGCGCCGATCTCACAATATGACGCGCTGCATCGATAATTCATGCATTGCCTGCTCTATATGCTTGCTCGCTCTTGAATGCAGGATCACGAAAATGCCCATAACTTTCTTTGCGAAGCATTTTTGGGGGAAGATGAATAGTATCTGCTGGCATTGTCTCTTCATCTCCAAGTAAGGTAACGAACAGCTCTTGTTTTTCTAGTTCCACTACTGACTCATACGATGCTCCAGGCAATTCGTCTGTTGGACTAACGAGCAAAAAAGGAAGTATCATACTCAATGAAGGGTGGGAAGTATGCATGCTTTCATTCGTGATAGAATAAAGAATACCCCACAATACCTATGAGAAATGAAAAGTCAATATTATAATGTAGCTCCATAAACCATGGAAATTTTATGATCAAAAAAATCTCAAGCACAACATAGCTGTCCAATCTTTGTACAATTTCTGTAAAAAACTATTCAAATACCTTGATCTTTACTCTTGCAGTGACCGGAGTGTCATTTGCATATTCGATTTCTGCTCTGATGACATATTCTCCTGGAGCATCGAATACCGTTGCAGCGTTGGCACAAGATCTATCATCACAATCAATACTCTTGGTATTGCCGAAGTCCCAAGCAATGTGCGTGACGACGCCATCAGTTTCTACACTGACTTGGACGGTATCACCCACTTGGGCTTGCTGCGTAGGATGGGAATCAAGAGAGATATCTATCATCTTCTGTTTTCTTTTGACGACAATCGGTTCTTTGACGCGATAGGTATCGGTGAATCATTTTCTTGTTTTCACGGTGACCGAAGGATAATACTCTCCTTGTTGTTTCGCTTGGTCAAACACATACGTATGGGTGACTTTACCTTGGCTGACGTTCTGTAGTGTTTTACCATCACCGAAATCCCACGTGAAATAGACTATTTCATCCTCTTCATCATACAAGGGGGAAACAGAAGCATCCAAGACGACCTCCAAGGGATCCTCACCTACCAAGGGCTCAGCTTTGATGAGTGCGGAGACTGAAGCTCTGGAAATATCAACGGTATACTCTTGGCTTGATTCTTTGCCCTGCGCGGTAGTCACACGGAACTCCAATGGTTTCTTACCGAGGGTTCATAAATTCAACTCATACACATTGGTGCGTTCTTCAAAGATTTGTTTGCCATCGAAATAGACGGCAACTTTCGCAGTCTTATCAGGGAAGATATCCGTGATGGTAAACTCGAGCGTCGCTGGGACAATACTTACTTTGATCGTTTGGTTAGGTTCGTCGAGTTGCACTTCACTGGATCCTGAAATGCTCACAAAGGGTGCAGATGCATCTTGTTTGTATTTGAGGGTGAAATCGACTTGGTTGCCGGTGAAGCCAACGGTGAGATCTTTGGCATTACAACTTCCTTTTTGTGCCTCTGGCGTGAAGTACATCATACTAATTTCATACTGTCCTCACTGACGGAATGCGTACGTAATGGTCTCTTTGTTTGCATCAATTTTGTCTACTAGGGTATCCAACTGTGTGTCATAAATCAGATAAGTATATTTAGAAACCGTCACCAGTTCATCAAACTGCGCTTTGAATCTATATTTTTTGCCTTCAATTTCTTCAATCACAATATCACATTTTGCGAGCGTAGACTCGAGTACTCTCAGATCAAACGTCAACCAGGTGTCTTTGAATTTGGTTGGCAAACCAGGTAACTTATAATTGATCGTATGGAGTTTGGAGGTCGTCAAAGGAAGATCAAATGAGGCATTATCATTGACATCTGCAGCACCATCACCATCGGTGTCCCAAATTATCGTATCGGTATCCAAGCTCAAATCAGTAAACAAACGTTGTGCTCTGACCTGTGCTGTTACGGGAGCGACACCGAGAATGTATTCAGTTTTTTTATCGTTGAGCGTAGGCTTGTCGTCCAAGGTCGAGAGGGAAATTTCTGCAGGTATCGTCAACGTGTAGAGCTCATATGTTTTGGTTTGTGGTTCATTGGTTGCTTTGTTGAGATAGCTTACCTCGAGTTTGATCGCATAGTCACCTTTGTTCATATAGAGACAATGCTCAGGGAAGTAGCTATTTGCGCTGAGATGCATTTGGTTGTTGCCTTCAAGTTTCTGACCATTTCCACAATCGAGGATAAATGAAGCTACTTGATTGCCTGCTAACTCGGGCAAAATATTTCTATCGAATTGATCTTTGTTGAGTTGATATTTCATCTTCATAGGTGCAATCAAGGGGACGCCCTCATTGACCCAAATCGCTTTGTCTGCAGTCACAACGTACGGCAACGCAAGTTGATCTGTCTGGATCTGTGTCGCACCACTCAGCGCTCTAATACGCGTAATACTCAAGGTCCCGAGCACAATGGTCATCGCTAATATAATCACCCCGAAGACCGTACCGATACCATGTGCCAATTTACGTTCTTTGACCGTGACCAATCTGTACACGTTGAGCACGAGGACATAAAAGCCCACAAAAAACAAAATACCAAAGAATAAGACCGCGAAGATAATAAGTATATTTTTGACATCCTCTATAGCCAATCCAATGGTTTGCAAAAATTCTGAGGAGGTGACCGCATAGTACAAGCCCGCATAGACAATACCTAGGAAGAACAAGAAGAATACGCCACAGCCTATCAGGAAAAACTTAGGAGAAATTCTCGATCCTTTTTTGACTTGACCAGTTTGTGTACTCCCCAACTGTTGAGGAACAGTCACGGTTTTCTTCTGCAGTCTTTGGAAAGGATCCTCTACTGGCTTTTGCTCTGGCAAAACGACCTGAGCAGGAGCGTCAGTTGAGGTTGCGGGAGGATTGGGCGTTGGAGTCGTTTCTGGAGTTGGATTGTCTGGAGTCATAGGTGACAGGAAACAAAAAATAAGGGTACCCAAGTATAGGAGATTTGCCCTCCAAATGCAAATTTCCTGGCTGTTGAGAGAGGGATTTTGGCTATATTATTCTTGACTCAGGGGGATTATGGTATATTGCATAGAAAACACCCTCTACCTAGGGGAAGGTTGTTACAAAAAAAACCTGCTCTCCAGCAGGCTTTCTCATTTCTTAATTCTTAACTCTTAACTCTTACTTCTCCGTTCTTACTTATAATACGCTCTCACCTGGAACAAAATATACATCCCAATGATCAAGCCAATGATAGGTCAAATGATGCCTCCTGATATGACACCGACTAACAAAGAAATCAACTGCACATAATAGAGCAAATGCCACGCTTTCCTTGTCCTAGCAAAGAGTCCGGGGACTGCCATAATCTCTAAAATAAACATAATCAACGTCAGTATGCCAATCACATAATACATCACCTGATTGCCTGCCATATACGGACTCATCATCCAAGCACTACTCCAAAATGCTCCCAGGCCAAACAAGGCCAACACCATCGGTAGTGCTAGCACCAAAAACAAAATAGTGAGATACGGAGCCACATTTACCAAAAATTCTTTAGCGCCTACGGGTAGCTGAAAAGGGGCTTTGGTGACCAAATATTCTTCAAAGAGCGCTTCTCGTGATCCCAAAAATGCAAATGGATGTCCGTGACCTTCGTGATGATGCATGGGAAGAAAAAGAATCATAAAATAAAAAACACCTCACTCATAGTGTATATAAGGGAAAACACAAGCGTATATTTTTCAGATGGTGTGCACAATACTACGCAGCCAATGCTCCCTGCTCAGTATGTACGTTTGTTTCTGGCGCAACTGCCAACAGCAAAGAGGCATGCTCTGCTCTTTTACCTGCATTGTTCACGTACTTTATACTACTTGCTCAGTCAAGAATCATGAGGCATTTGCGTCACGCTTCTGTTTGCGGTCAAAAGTAGAAGAGTCCATAATTGCCGGTGAGATAGGCAAATAATGATAATGCATCTGCTTCCGAAAGACCTTTTGCTTGGATCAAACGCTGGATAAGCTCACTAAACTGATCTTGTTGATCATACATACATCATTGTTGCTCTAGGGAGTGTAATGTTGCTTTGATAGGTTCTGCCCAGGCACTGCTATCATTACCTTGTATCGCCTTATATAATACATCATACGAACTATCTTTTTTGAATGCGGTGATCTCACTGGTGACAAATTTGGGGGCAAGCGTATCTTGATCGTATGTCCAGTGTCTATCGGTTTGCTCGTTTCGTTGATAGTCACTCGTTGCAAAACCACGTGCAAATCAAGGAAGTTTGAACCAACCAATTGCTATGTCTCCTCTTTGGCCCAGCGTAAATTCTCCATTGGCGATCATAGCATCGCCTACCTCCTTCCATTTGGGCAACGTGTCATGCTCACGTAATGCATGTATCATAAAATACGAACGTATCTGTGAAATACGATTGAAGGTTTCTGTGTCAGGATGATTTTGTAGGCGCAACTGTGCTGGTTTCATTTCCTCCATTTGCTGGACATCCTCATTCACTTGCTGTGCAAAAGTTTGTAGATCTTGACCTCATATTCTCTCAGCCAAACGATTGATAAATGAAGCAGAAGCCTGTGGTACAGGAGGTAATTGCATAGGATCACTCTTTTTTCCCATAGTAAAGAGCGAGAAAATACCAGCTTTTGTCTTGGTTTTTTGTTGGGTAGTCTTCACGCCAATCCATGTCTCTAGTTCTGGAAACTGTTGTGCCAGCTCCATTTCATATCTTGCTATAGTCAATGGAAACTGATCAACGAGATGAAAGAAAAAGTCAGTATGTAATGGACTGCGTTCACTACTTCATGTAAATAAGTTCTCATGTGCGCCAATATATGCGAAGAGTTCTTGTTTCTTAGACTCACTTATCTGATCAGCAATAAGTGCACGCAATGCAATTTCTGTTTGTTTTTTTTCCTCGTCGCGTCCAATAGTCAAAGCGGAGCTTTCATCTTGATCAGATACTCCTGAAGTAGTATTTTTCAAGAGAGAAAGACATCTATGCACATCAGTTGCAACCATAGTATGATCTCTCATGTCAGGAGTATGATGAGACACATCTCCATTTTTGAAATAAGAATCTAACATCTCTCTAGATAAATAAGTAAATTTTATACTCACGGATATAATATAAAAAAACTATAGTCACAAACACATTATTTGTCAAATTTTGACAGGTATTTCCCGAGGAAAACTTATGGTACTTTGCAGGGGGTTTCTCTCCAATTATGCTCTATTCTCACTTGTTTTTGCGGTCCAAACACGTAGTATAGCCTCAATTTATTGATTATTGATCGTATGATAACTAAAAAACAGTTCACGGAAATTACGCACGAAGCGATGCGACAAGGCAAGAAAATTACGTTCAGTACAGGCAAATTCGCTCCCCATAGCGATGGTGCGGTCGTGATCACCTATGGTGATACCCAACTCCTCGTCACGGCAGTGATGAAGAAAAACGCAGATCCAGACAAGGATTTCTTGCCATTGGCAATTGAATTCCGTGACTCCTACTATGCAACCGGCAAGATTGGTGGAGGTAGATTCAACAAACGTGAAGGCAGACCTTCAGATGAGACCGTCTTGTATTGTAGACTGATAGATCGCCCCTTGAGACCTATGTTCCCCAAAGGTATGGTCAATGA
>CAZWFZ010000044.1:0-8594 GCA_964633455.1 uncultured Candidatus Peribacteria bacterium
AAACGTGAGACAAAAAAACACTTGAAAAAGTGAAAGCTTACTGCAAAAACGATGTATATATCACCCATGGAGTCTTGCTCTACTTCCTCAAATATATGAGATTAAATGTCGATGAAAACCAATACACGTTTTCTCTTGATGATCTTATTACCTACGGTAAGGAAGCTCAGATAGCCCAATCAACTGGTCCCTCTCGTTTGGATTTCTAATGTAACATGACTACACACAAGCATATTGAGCAGCTCACTTCTTGCTATGATCAGCATGCTGAGACATTTGCTACTACAAGAGAAAGATTTCGACCAGAGATTGATTTTTGTTTGCAAGCATTACCAACACACACCTCCAAAGTTCCTTATACCGTTGCTGATTTATGATGTTGAGGAGGGAGATTTTATAAATATTTACACGAGCATTTTGGCAAAAAGAAGTTCACGTATACAGGCATAGATCCTGCAAAATCTATGATTACCACAGCACAGAAAACATATCCAGAGGGGTTATTTCTCACCGGCGATATGCAGACCTATCTCTTCCATCAAGAGCAAGAAAGTATTGATGCAATTATTTGCTTAGCCTCGTTCCATCATTTACCCACCCGTGCAGAGAGAATTCGCACACTTCAGTATGCGTACAAGGCGTTGCGCTATGGAGGGAGAGTGATACTTATCAACCGATCCTATTCTCACCGATTTATAAAACAATATTGGCCACGTTTCATCCACAGTTTCTTTGCTTGGATAACCCAAACATCATGGACACGAAATGATATTCTCATTCCTCGAAAAGGAAAAAGTACCAAAGCACCACTATTGAGGTACTATCATATGTTTACCCTCGAGGAATTAGCTGAGTTAGCACAATTTACTGGATTTGTCCTGTATGAGGCGAGCTATATCACCGGACAGGGAGAATTGGTTGAAAGTTGGGAACAAGCGAGAAACACTTTTGTAGTACTCGAAAAATGAGTACTTGTACCTGAGGGTGCAGATAGATATGAGGAATAAAAGGGGTAATTATGCTTAGTTGGGAGCAGTTAATGTAACGGTTCCACCTGCTTTGTTACCGCTTTTGTCAATGACCGAGTAAGAAACTTTACCAAGCGTCGGGAGACTGAAAATAGCTATGTTGCCATTGAAGGTTTGAACGACCTTGCCATCTTTTTCGATCGTTCATGTCGTCACAAGTGATGCATCATCATTGAACAACAAGACTACATCATATCCAGCATTATTTGCTTTGGCGGTTATTTTGATTTTGTCCTCGAGAAGATAGGGGGGTTTGGTGTCTGTAGCCACCAAGGTGACTTGGACTGATTTGGTGTCAGAAAAGCCCTTTTCATCGATTACGATAACTTTGAGTTCATAACTTCCAGGAGCAATTGCTTCAGGAATAGTGATAGTATTGATATCAATCAAATCACCAGATTTGTTGTAGTTGAATGTTTTGAGTTCTACTTCGCCGAGATATATCTTGATAGATTTAACTTTGAAAGGCGATTTGGTTTGATGCCAAATGGTGAAGTTTCTCGTGACCTCATCACCAGGTTTGGGATGAATTATATTGATTGAGATTTCTCCGAGTTCTGCGATGACATCTCTCTCTGCACAACTGCCGGTCAATGCTTCAATAGTGACGAAAGTGCCCAGTTCTTCTCATAATTTGGTGATGCCGGTTTCTTTCCGCCATTCTACGATTTGTGGAAGATCACGCTGATCGGGCATGAATGAACTTGGTGTAATGAAGTATGCATCTTGGAGGTCTATACTCGGCGTGAGTGGACCTGGGATGCCTCCACACATACGGTCAATTTGTATTTTTTTGGTGGTATCATCTACTTCGGTAGGTAGTGTCTTGATATAGCCAAGGGATTTTTTGGTAAGTGCAAGTGGTGTGTCAAAGTTAGCAAGTTTGCCAGAGACTTTGGAAATACTGACTGATTTCACTTCGGCCTCTTGGAGTTTCTCATTGGTAATGAGTTGTGCTGCTTGTAATTTTTTCACAAAGGATTTCCGAGCAGGACTATTAATCCAACCTCCGTATGCATCTTTTCTGAGTGCGGTTCCGTCTGTATTACCAGCCCAGAAAGCCATGACTTTGCTCGGTGTATAGGTGATGAGCCATCCATCTCTTGGAAGCTTCTCTTTATTTTTGCCAACGACATTGGTCGTTCCACTTTTGGTAGCAAATGAGATGCCAGGAATAGTAAACATAGCGGACCAACCTGGAGGCATGTTTGCATTGTTTGAAAGAATATCCCACAAGAGATAACTCACACCACTTGGTATGACTTGTTGTGCTAGTGCAATTTCTTTTTTGTACAATATAGAACCATCAGAAGTGGTAATCTCGAGAATAGGATTGATTTTAGCTGGTTTTCCGCCTGCACTGAGATGTGTATATGCAGTTACCAGATCCAACATTGGAATTTCCGCAGAACCAATTGCCAAGGGATATCCATATATCTCTTGGGTCATGTCCAATGAAGTTACCCCGAGTGATTGTAAATATTCCTTGAAAATAGTCTCCCCTCCAATAGCAAAGAACATCTTGATAGCAGGAATATTTCTACTTCCTGCCAAAGCATTCTTGATAGCCATCAGGCCATTGAATGTACCATCTACGTTGTTGGGCGTATTACCTGCGATGCTAATTTTGGTATCGTATATGGGACTGTCGAGTGTGATTGCAAGTTTCATAAATCACAAGGCATACAAGAGCGGTTTGATAGTAGAGCCTGGTTGTCTTTTGGACTGAATATTGTCTACTTGCCCATCTATGGTCTCATCGTAGTAGTCTTTGGAACCAACATACGCTATTATGTCCCCATTTTGGCTATCTGCGTAGAGAAGTGCAGTATTGTTGGCTTGATAGGTTTTGAGAGTTTCTGCACTTTCACCAATGCTTTCCTCAGCCATCTTTTGAATATTGTAGTCGAGGGTTGTCTTGACGGTCAAGCCTCACTTGCGGAGAAGCTCGGGATCATAATTTTGCTCAAGTTGATTGATGACCCAAAATACGAAATGTGGTGCTTTGATAGCCACATTACCGCGTTGGAATTTGTAGTCTATACCTTCCAAAAATGCTTGTTTGTATTCGCTTTCTGTAATATATCCTTCCTCATACATTCTAGCGAGGACGCTATCTTTCCTACCTGGACGATAGGCAATTTGATATACTTGTCCTTCGTAAGTGAGTTTGGCGGACAAGAGTCACACAATATAGTCTACGCTAGATTGCGCATCCTTTTTGAAAGAAACTTGTGGAGAATTGATACTTGCAGTGATTTTTTCGAGCACTGCTTGCTGGAGTCAGGTAGATATTTCTACAGAAACTTCTTGGCCATCAGTGATGACTACCTCTCCCATCAAGGCTGCCTTGTTGGTATAGGGATCATATCTCGAAGGAGCCTGAGGCAGTCCTGCCAGAATAGCAGCTTGCAGGATATCAAGATCTTTGGCAGATACATCAAAATATGACCTTGCTGCGGTCTCTACACCGTACGTATTGTTACCCAAGAAAATATAGTTTGCATAGAGTTCAAGTACTTTTTCTTTGACCTTCTTATCTAGTTCTTTGGTAGAAAGCTGATCATACTTGTCTTGGATAGATCATTTGATATAATTATTGAGTTTCATCGCCAAAATAATCTCCTTGAGTTTTCTTTCTATTTTTTTCTCAGGGGTCAGCATGATATTTTTGATCAACTGCTGAGTAATAGTTGATCCACCTTGTGTCTTGCCATAGAGAACATCCGTAATTCACGCTCTGAGAGTACCAATCACATCGATACCAGGATTGGTCCAAAATCTTTGATCTTCTGTAGCAATAAGCGCATTGACGAACTGAGGCGCAATATTTTCATAGCTTACATAGTCTCTGTTCTCCTCAAACAGCTTGTACAATACTTCCCCGTTTTTGTCAGTGATAACGGTTGCTTCTTTGAAATCGAAATTTTCTATCTCTTTGATGTCAGGAAGAGTCCTAACAATAGAGACATAAAACCAGCTAGATGCTGCTACTACAGGAATACCAACTGCTACGATCAGTGTCCATCCCCATACCTTTCGTGTATCGTGTATTCTCTTAGCAAATGCTCACTTCTTGTATGACGAAGGACTTACCAACCTTTGGTGACGAAACGTGTGCTTCATAGAACAAAAAAATAATACAAAACAATCAGAAACCTTACTGGTTTACACCAAAACATAGAAAGGTTGCATCGAAATGCAACCCGAAGTACAATAGGTGACTATTATGGATATATATATCCTACGATGGGATCAGAACTACTTTCTATATCAATCCAGTGCTCAGAGACGATGAATCTGCCTACATAGTTTGCATCTTGTATTTTGATCTGTCCACTTGCGGTATTAATTTCGGTAACTACACCTACGTGGCCATAGCTTGACCATCCACTTGCACCATATTTCATGACGACGATAGCTCCTACTTGTGGTGACTTGCCCGTAGAAAGACCTGCTTTTTGTGCTGAACTATACCACGCACCTGCATTACCACTGATAGAGTCTCTCAGATTGATACCGTAGGTTTTCCACCAGTAGTACGCAGCATACTCAGTACAGTGTCCTGCTCCTCGTCCAAATCCTGGGAATCCTGCTTTGCGGGGATTGAAGTACCATTGATTGATGATACCATCACTCGCTTTTTTGGCACTCGTTTTCTTTTTCTCTGGTTGCGCTTCGTTGGCTACACAGCCTTTGCCGGTATCTGTATATCCTTTTTCACAGGTCCATGCTTGTTTGTTGTCGTTGGCACATACGGCATGTGCTGGTTTGGTATAACATTTGCCATCAAGGGCACATTGGTTGGTACCACAGGTGGTAGTATCTTGTTTGAAATCAGCCAATGATTTAGCTACTGGTTCTGCTGGTTTGGTATTTTGTGCTTGCTGTGGTTGCTCTTTTTGAGGAGCCTCAGCTTTGGCAACTTCTTTGTTAGCTTGTTCAGGAGCTTCAACTTTTTTGCCATTCTTAATGTCTTCAAGGTGTTTTTGAGTTTCTTCTGCAGTAATAACTACTTGTTGTACTTCACCGGGAAGTTCTTCTGAAGGAACTGTTTCCTCTTCTGTAGGTTGGATATCTGCTATAAGTTCCTCAGCAGGAATTGGTGCAGGTATTTCTTCCTCAGGGAGGTCGAGCATTTCAAACCTCTCTTTTTCAATCAAACCTTCTTTCTCAGCATCTCTTCTACTCATAGCCAAAAAGAGCTGTTGTCCAGGCTCAAGGGGAGTGTTTGCATCATCTAAATAGTTGAGCGTCAAAATATCATCTACAGAGAGATCATACTTCTTGGCAAACTCGCTTGGAGTGGTAGCTTCTTTGACCTCATACAGGACGTTTTCTTCGTATGCAATAGTCAATCTTTGTCCGGGACGGACCGTGTGAGCATTGGTTATATTGTTGATCTGCATCACGGCAGCTACGGTTGTACCGAAACTTTTTGCTATTTCTGACAAATTATCGCCGGGTTGGACGATATAACTAATTTGGGTCTGTTCGTCATCACCGACGAGGAGTTTTTCAAAAGAAATTGCACCATCTTGTTGTTGCGCTTGATGAAGGATATCTTCGTATGTCGCAAGTACGACATCGCTCCCTCTTCTTGTATAATCAAAGCTGAATTGTTGTGGCAAAACCACCGCATAGGCAATAAACACCATAAGAGCCACGTGATGCGCACGAGTGAGTAGCATCTTTTTGTATCCACGAAGTTTTTTCGTAAGGATCAAACGCATAGAAGAATGAAATATAAACTGGCGGAGAGAGTGGGATTCGAACCCACGGAGGAGTTGCCCCCTCAACAGTTTTCAAGACTGTCGCATTTAACCGCTCTGCCATCTCTCCCCACCATTATCTGTATGGGACATAGTTTTGCCATACAACTTGCTCTTTAGACAGCAAGTGGGATACACTATAGAAATGTTCTAAAGTTTTTCAAGGGAAAGCATGCATCCACTTTCCACCCCAAAAGCATAGCTGTTTAGCTAGGAAAATGCAATATTTTTTTTATACTGCACCTAGTCTACTCTAGATTACTAGTGATTTTATACTATTTTATATTGACTTTATGGCGCCTTTATTTGCTGATGCAGATCTTATTGCCCAACATCCTCTCGAAATAGGGGAAAATAATCCCATACTGAGATGAAAATGTCAAGAAATCAAGACAATTACCAAGGAAATACGTGATTTTGCTCACGATCTTTTGGAACTTATGCGAATCTACAAAGGTGTTGGTCTTGCTGCTCCTCAAGTAGGTAAGCCACGACGTATGGCAGCTATTACCCAATGGGACATGTCCAAGAAGGATTGGGAACTAGAGGAAGAGCGAGTGGCTATCAATCCGGTGATCGTTTCTCAAGGTGATGAGTTACTGGTAGATACGGAAGCATGCCTTTCTCTACCAGGCATCCAGTGACCTGTCCCAAGGCCTGCTACTATTACCCTCAAGTATACAGGCATAGATGGGAAACAGTATTTTCACAAAGCATCTGGTTACAATGCAAGAATTATCCTCCATGAACTTGATCATTTGGATGGGGTGTTGTTTATAGATAAGTTGGTTTGACCGCTAGAGGCGATTGCTTAATGAAACTTTGCAAACTTTCATCATAATTTTCACTTCTAGTATATCGAGGTAGGTCAAATGTCATGCTGAGCGCAGTAATCTTTTCTTTATTGGATGATTTTTGTAGAGAAAGAAAGCACAGAATTCTCTTATAGTTTCGAAACAACCCTTCTTTTCCTGGATTCTTCGGCCACGCCTCAGAATGACATAGGGACTACTTAATATTCCCTAGACAGAAGTTTTGCGTTGCTTGGATGGGACAAGGTCTAATTCCTCAGCCGTCTTTGTATTTTTTCTCACATACGCGGTCGGTGATATAGAGTCTACCGTTGATTTTGGTGGTATAGTAGGAGAGGACTTCTGAAACTTGTTTGGGACGGGTATCATCTAGATACGTATACGAATATTTGACACAAACGATATCCTTGCCACTCGGGGCAGTGAATCCGAAGTCTTTGATAGCAAGGTATTCATACCCATTTGCCAATTTGAGGTATTCTTGAGAGAAACTCTCTACTGCTGATGCTCTGCTAGGTGCACATTTCGCCGGTGATAAATAACTACAAGCAGCCACAAAATCCTTGACGGCAAGTGCATTGAAGTAATCTTGGACAAGACGAATTTGTGGAGAGTCTGGATTATTGACGAGAGGAATTTTGGTAGTCGTCCCTGTTGTAATTTTGGTGCCGCTGGTGGCAGTCGCGCCCGTTGTAGTAACCTTGCCAAAGACACTTGTCCCTGAGAGAACATTTACTCCACTACTGGTAGCGGTACTGTCGGTTTGTCTATGAATGGTAGTTTGGGGAAGCACTACAGCCGGTTGTTGTTTTTTCAAAATGGCTACGCCGAGGATAGCAATAATAATCAAAAGAATAGCTGCTTGAATGACGGTGGAATCTCTTTGCATAGGACCAAATGAAATAAAGTAACATATATAGACATATGTAGTAGTTTCTCTCCATTTTTCAAGCAGTGACCGTCTTAGTTTCTTGAGTTGACTTGTGTGTTATTTTATGTATAAAAAATTAACTTCATTTCTTTGCTCTAGTCTATGTCACTTACTAAACAATCTATACAACGTATTATCCAAAAGAAGGGTGATGCAATACGCCAGTACGATACAACGTTACACTTTTTGTGTGAATCCATTGTAGGAAATGAATATGAGATGAGCGAAAAAGAGAAGATGTTGCAAAAAGTCAAAACCACGACCCATTATTCTGCACTTTTGCAAGAACTCCTCAAAGATTCAGTAGATGAATGATCACGAGAGGCGTTTACTGATTTCCTCATAGATCTAGATAATGTTGGACGATGCATCGTGCCTGTTGCTGACATACCTTACTCGTACGCAGACAACAGATTACTCTTTCCAAAAGTGGACGAAGCAGTACATTGGTTGACGACAACGAATCAATTGTATATCCTATCTCATCCAGGACAGTGTGAATTGATGGTGAAGCACATGCATGATATTATGAAAAGAGGAAGTCCTGGCATTGTATTACAGATACGTATTGCACGTCAAGGTAATGATAATATGCTTGCTTTTGTGGTGAGATCTGTGATGGAAGGTGAGGGATATAGCAAACAATTTATTAGCACTGAATGTAGGCCGTGAGATGTGAAACAGTTTATCGATATACTACTTGGCGATAAGTATGAGTATGCAGATATTTTCAGACATAAAACTCTTTAGGAGTGAGAAGCGAGAATTAAGAAATAAGAAATAAGAATTAAGAAATAAGAAACCAGACCCCAGAAACCAGAAACCAGACTCTAGAATCCAGACTCCAGACTCCAGAAACCAGAATTTATGATATCCCTTGCGATAACGATTTGGTTATTTGTATTTTGTTCAAGTATACACTTGAATAATCCCCCGGTGCTACGCACCACCCTACCCATACGGGCATCTAGGCCTTTCACCCTTACGGGCACTTCGCTAAAAGGGGGGACACGGATGGTTCTTATCAGCCTGAGTATCAGCTTCTGTCTTC
>CAZWFZ010000045.1:0-8464 GCA_964633455.1 uncultured Candidatus Peribacteria bacterium
TCGTCAAAAATAAATCGCATACCCTTGTGCATATCCATACTCACCCTTCGCATCAACCCTTGTGCTCTTTCAGCAGCCTCGTCAGCAATTTCCACATTGAAGCAAATATCCTTGATACACACTTGTGGTCAAGATTGCTGTTCAGTTGGCAAAGCAACTTCAGGTATCTCCTCATTTTGCGTCTTTGTTTGTTGCACTTGCTGTGGCTTTTCAATAACCTGTGTACGAGGTTGTGGTGCTGTACATCATGCTACCAAGAAGAGTACTACAAAAAGTAAGTATATGCGCATATAGTCCTTTTATTGCGTAGTAAAATAGGCTTCTTTTCTTTGCATCCATCGTGTAGACTGTCTACAAAGCTTACTTGCATCACGCGGATCGACCAGTATTTCCTTGACCGCTTCCTCGAGGAATATAGTATTCTGACTTCATTTGCACAAGACCACAGCTGGTGTTGTGCTTTGGGTGAGATGTTCACGAAGAGCGCTTCACAAGAGACGACTATTTGCAAACCAGCTCACACGATGTGAAGAAAATCCGAGCACATTGAGTTCATCAAGCAAATAACTCTTCATACACTCACCTACCAAAAACAATCTATCAACACGATGTGCAATGTAGGTGGCAAGCAATCTATGCTCTGATTCGCTATATTGTCATAGTTCTCTCATATCTCCTAGACACAAGATAAGCTCATGTGTAGGAAATACTTGATCACGCACCAAAATACTGGTATCAATCATTATCTTCATACTCTCTGGTGCTGCATTGTATGATGAATCAATTATCATGCTATTATGTATTCCATGCAATACCGTTGCTCTACCTTCCTGCAAAGAGAGAGGAAGCAACAATGTTCATACATCTTCTTCATTGCTAATATTGGTAACTCATGCTTGGTGAAATCTTCTTGCCAAAATAAGCTGAATAGCAACCGCAATACTCGTATATGCGGCCTGCTCTTTTCCCAAAACAGGGATACACGCCACACCGATTTTCTCTCTGCCTTGCATCAATGAGAATACTGCCTGTACAGTATTGTGAATATAGGTCAATAAATACTCCTTATAACCAATGTCTGCCTCATGAGCCACATCCTCCTGCATGCTATATGAGAGTTTCTCAACATCAATATGAGAGAGAAAAGGTAGAATATACTCTCCATCACTTGGATAAAACACTACATCACGAGCGGCTACCAGCAACCTTGTTTTCTCGAATAAGATATCATCTTTGTTTGCAAAATTCATTGCGTGCACTTTATCCAAGGCGGTGAATATAGCTATATCCGGACGTGCAATTCCAACGAGTCATGTCATATCGCCAGGCTGATCAATTCCATACTCAAGGACGAGAATATCATATCTTTTCCTTTGAAAGAAACGCCCCAGCACATGAGCTAGTGCTTTACACGATCCAACAAGAGAAGGCGTAAACTCATTGATATCGAAAATTGCTAAGGCAAATCACGCATCTATAGAATTGAAATTCTTCTGAGAGGTAGCAATACGAAGACCTGGTAACAAGGTAGTGAGGGTTTGCGCCACCACCATTCTACAAGATGTTTTTCAGACACTACCAGTAATGCCTATAATATAGGGTTTGTGTATCTTGATATAGAGTTTAGCTAGCCCATTGATGCAGGCGAAAAATATTTTTTTCACGCGGTCATGGTAGTGATAAATTTATTTATTCTTTTCATGCAACATTTTGTTGATTCACTCTACTGCTTTCAGTACTTCAATTGGCACCATCCAGACAGTGGTGTTTGATTGATCAGAGCTAATATCATTGATGGATTGCAAAGTTCTGAGATGCAACGCTCCTGGTGCAGTTCACAAGAGCTCTGCAGCCATCTTTAGATTATTTGCTGATGCTAGTTCACCTTCAGAGGTAATAATTTTAGCTCTCTTTTCTCTTTCTGCTTCTGCCTGTTTACCGATAGTTCTTTTGAGATTCTCAGGGAGATTGATATCCTTGATTTCAACTGCCAACACATCAACTCATCGACTATTTGATTTTCCATCAATCACTTCTTTGATCTTAACACTTGCAGATTCTCTATCACTCAAGAGTTGATCAAGTTCGAACTGTCCCACAATATTTCTCATAGATGTTTGTGCAAATTGACTCATCGCATAGTCTATATTTTTGACATTGATCAGCGATTTTTCAACCTCATCAGACTTTACTTTGTAGTAGATCACGGCATTGATACTACAAGACACATTATCTTTGGTCATAGCTTCCTGTGAAGGAACATCAACCGCCTTCTCTCTGATATCGGTAATCACTACCCTTTGAATAATTGGAATTACTACCTTGAGACCAGGTCACAAGACATTAGTAAACCTACCAAGTGTGAAAACAATACCTCTTTGATATTCATTGATAATTTTGATACCCATCACCAAGGCGATTACAATCAGTATCCACAGATTCGCTAGAAGAAATGAAATCATCTGACAAAAAAATAATATAAAAGATTAGTTGACGATAATATTAATTATCTTATCTGGTACAAAGATAGACTTTTGTATCGTTTTATCCACTAGATATCATGCGAAATGTTCATGGGCATGAAGCAAATCTAATACCTCCTGTTCTCCCAGTCCAGGGGCTACAGGTAAGGTTCCTCTCATTTTACCATTTATTTGTACAGGGAGATTAATCTGTTCGATGATGATTTTGGCAGGGTCAGCAATGGGTCGAGGTGCATAGTGTACATCACCAGACTGCCTGAGCGCTGCCCACAAACGATCTGCCAAACTAGGAGCAAGTGGTGCGAGTAAACGAGTCATGATACACATATCTTCGTTAGTAGCTGACTGCTGATCATAGATCGTATTGGTCAATATCATCAATTTACTCACTACGGTATTGAGTTTGAGCGCATGAAAATCATCCGTGATTCACTGAATAGTCAGGTGTACCGCTGAAGTAACTGCTTGCTTCTGTTGCCCAAACCAAGGTTGTTGCAAAATTCTTTCTATTCTTTCGAGGAATTTTTTGACCCCATGGAGTGCATTATCATTTCGCGTCTTGTCCTGATCCACCGGCCCCATAAACATCAAATAGGTCCTGAGCGCATCAGCACCGTGCAACTCAACCATCTCTATAGGATCAATACCATTGTTGTATCTCTTTCCCATTTTGCGACCATCAAATCACAACACCATACCTTGATGTACCAATTTTTGGAAAGGTTCAGGACAGGAGAGATATCCTTGATCATACAAAAATTTGTGAATAAAGCGCGCATACAGCAAATGCCCCACCGTATGTTCCTTACCACCTGTATACAACTCAATAGGCAACCAGGCATCAGCGACCTCCTTGCGGACTAATTGATCAGGATTGGTCGGATCCAAGAATCTCAAGAAATAAAAAGAACTACACATGAAGGTGTCTAAAGTGTCACATTCACGACGATATGACTTCTTTATATCTTTCAATCACGTTGCAAATTCATCAAGTTGTTTCTGAAGAGAGGTAATGTCTCAATTATTATCTAAGCAATACGTGTGTTCGTCAGTAGTCGGTATTTCCATTTTATGTTTTGCCTCGAGATAATTATCAATTGTTCATCTACTAAACTGCATAACATCATCAGGTTTTCTTTCTGCTAATCTTTGTTCAATACATTCTTGTTTGGCATCAACATAGCAAACTATCGGTTCATATCCATATTTACGTAAAAGAGTACGCGCCTTCTCTCTTCAATCATGCGAGAAAAAAGTGGCATCGATGATGACTCAAATTTGATTCATTTCATGTCTTAGTTGTTCCTCTACATAAGAATAGATATGTGCTACTTGCTCTTCATAAGATAAGTTTTGAATCTTGAGAATACTGTGTCTGATCTCATCGCTTACAAACAGTTTATATCCCAATTTCTCTGCAAGATATCTCGCACCCAGTGATTTTCATGATCAAATTTGCCCACACATAAGTATGCCATGCTTCACCTTTTTCTCATAGATCGGAAACGTCGGATGATCTTCAAGAGGACTTTTGCCAGAAGGTTTGTAATTTTCCAAATCAAGAGGAAGTAGCACAGGAAGTTCGTTATCTGGGATCAGATGCGGCACATCTTGTTCATCATAATAGATAGGAACTGGACTTCCTCGATACCTTTGACGACTCACCGACCAATCACGTAATTTATAACTTATCTTGGCACGACCTACACCTTGTGCCTCGAGATGTGCGATGATTTTTTTCTTGGCTTCTTGATTATCAAGACCATCAAAAGAGGCTGAATTAATAAGTTTTCATGCTCACGTATAGGATTTGTTAGTTGCTACGTATCTCTTCCAAAAGACAATATTGGAGCTTACATCACCAGGTATATCAGCCAGAAAGTCATTAACTTCATCGATAGGCATTCGTACTATATGATGATTTTCAGCACCATCCTGTTTTCAGGTATTTGCCTCGGAGGTAAGTTGATAGACCAAACCGTATTCGATACTGTATCTATTCACATCCTTGTGTGCTGCGTAATACTCCGCATGTACCTCTCCTGGAATTTGTTCCAAAAAGGCGATATCCGTATATCCTGTCTCTTCCATAATTTCTCTTTGCCCTGCTACAATCAAATCTTCACCATCCACTCCTCACATGACAAATGATCTTCGATTTTGAGAAGTTCGTTGCAAACAAGCTACATGCGTTTTTGCTTGATTGAACAAAACACAGAGTACGTTGTGTCTGACCGTATTCTCCTTCCCAGCTACTGGCGCATTTCAAGAAATATAATGTTGTGCAATTACGTGTTTGGAGGGTAATCCAAATTTTTTCGCAAACTCCCAATCCCTCTCATCATGCGCAGGCACAAACATCACTGCGCCCGTTGCATAGTCGGGCAAGACATAGTCCGCAAACCAAACAGGAATGCGTTCTTTAGTCAAAGGACGCAATGCATAGAGACCTGAGAAGACACCTGTCTTGTCCTCGAGTCCCTGCTGTCTTTGGACAGCAGTTTTGGCAAGCGTAGTTTTTCTATAGGTATGGAGCGCATCGAGATGATCTGCTGGGACGTACTCATCCAGTGAAGTTATTTCTGGTGCTACTACCAAGGCAGTCACACCATATAGTGTGTCTGGACGTGTCGTGAAGACAGTAATGACAGGTTCCCTCTCCTTTTGGGAGAGGGTTAGGGTGAGGGTTGAAGTGAGTGGAAAATCTATCTCAGCTCCCTCACTTCTTCCAATCCAGTTCCTCTGCGCTGTTTTCGTCTCTTCTGGTCGGTCAATAAGATCAAGATCTGCCAATAACTTATCCGCATAGGCGGTGATTTTGATGAATCGTTGCGGGTGCTTTTTTTGGATAATAGGAGTTTTGCAACGCTCACATTTACCTTCTACTACTTGGTCATTGGCAAGGACCGTTTGGCAACTAGGGCATCGATTGACTCGAAGTGTGTCGCGATAGACAAGTCCTGCTTTGAAGAGCTCTGCAAAAATTCGTTGTGTTCGCTTATAGTAGACAGGGTCTGATGTATCTATGACTCTCTCATAGTCAAAGCTAATCTCTAGCGCTTGTACTTGTTTGATGAAAAATGCTTTGTTCTCTTGGGTTACTTCGTAGGCAGGAATTCCACGTTCCATGGCATAGTTCTCCGTCGGCAAACCAAATGCATCGAACCCAAAGGGATTGTAGACCACTTTGCCTTGCATGCGTTGAAATCTCGCCACGACGTCATTGATGGTGAAAATACTGGCATGCCCGCAGTGAAGACCTATTCCAGATGGATAGGGAAACATTGTCAATGCGTAATATGCATTATCCTGGGTAGCGGAAAGCAAATCAGGGGAGAAACGTGCATCACTCATGGGCAAAGAAATGATAAATTGTCTTTGTATAGCCAATTTCAAATGAATTTCTAGGCAATTGTCGCATATTCTTTTCTACACATTATTTTGCAATTTCCTCTCTTTTGGACTACTATTATGCTACTTATTTTTTTGCATTCTCCATGGGAACAACCACTACACTAAGCGGGCTAACCATCTCTCAAGTCCATGACCTCCAACAGCGCTTCGGACTCAATATGCTCCCTGAAAAAAGACCGCCTACCCAGCTCGAGATAGTCTTAGAGCAACTCAAAAGTCCGCTCGTCTATATTCTCCTCGTAGCGGCAGGAGTTACGTTCTTTTTGGGTGATTATGAAGACACCGTTATTATTTGATTTTCTGTAGTGCTCAATACCGTACTTGGCTGGTATCAGGAAAGTAAAGCGGGCAAAGCCTTACAAGCACTCAAAGACCTCCTCCAACCCACTATCCCCACCCTGAGAGATGGAAAACTCATAGACCTTCCTACCAAAGAACTCGTACCAGGAGATATTATCTTGTGTAAAAGTGGTTGCAAAATTCCCGCAGATGGTATCGTGAGAGAAAATACCAAACTCACTGTCTCCGAAGCCATGCTCACCTGAGAATCACTACCCGTGGAAAAAAATATAGCCGATGGGGCATTTATGGGCACCGTCGTCCTTTCTGGATCAGCGTATGTAGAAATTCAAAAAACATGAGCCACCACAGAGCTCGGTAAAATTGCCAGTAGTCTCCAATGAGGTGAAACGGTCACACCTCTCCAAAAACAGTTACAATATTTCAGCAAACAACTCACCTGGGTGGTAGTTGGTATTGTTCTTGTTGTTTTTATCATAGGTCTCCTCCGTGGGCAATCTCCTGTTGAGATCTTCACAACCGCAGTAGCACTTGCTGTTGGAGCAATTCCCGAAGGACTCTTGGTGGCACTGACGATAGTACTCACCATTGGTATGCAAAGAATTCTCAAGAGAAAAGGTCTCGTCAAAAATCTCGTCTCCGCAGAAACTCTGGGCTGAGTGACCGTCATTTGTTCTGATAAAACCGGCACCCTCACGCATGGGGTGATGGAAGTGGTTGATATTATTGGTGACAAGATATCTATTGCCAAAGAAATTATGTATACTACTGATGATGATAATGCTGTTTCCAAAGCGATTATCGCACGAGCACAGCAACAATCTCCGGTGACCGATGATGCTCAGTTGCTTGATAAAGTACCCTTTGCCTCCGAACGCAAATATGCAGCGAGCCTGTATACCAACAATACTCAAAAGACACTCTATGTAACCTGAGCCCCAGACTACCTCATGCAATGGTCGATACTGACTGCGCAAGAAATTGCAGAAATCAAAGAACATATAGATACATTAACTGACCAAGGATATAGACTCATCGCTTGTGCAAAGAAGGAGGTGTGAGATACGATCAACAAAATATCGCATGAGTGAGTAACTTCATGACTCACCTGGGAAGGCATTATCTGTTTGGCAGATCCCGTCAGAGAGGACGTCAAAGAAGCGTTACAAAAGACTCATGAAGCAGGTATCAAACTTATCGTCATCACCTGAGATTATCCTGGGACAGCACGTGCTATTATGGAAAAATTGGGGGTAGCGGTGAGAGATGATTCGATGATGACGGGTGATATGTTAGCTGCCATGAGTGATGCTGAACTTGATGCTTGGCTTGAAAAAGATAGCCATGTCAAACTCTTTGCAAGAACGCAACCTGCGCAAAAAATGCGTATTGTGGAAGCACTCAAAAATGACGGAGAAGTAGTCGCCATGATGGGAGACGGCGTCAATGATGCACCTGCCCTCAAGAAAGCAGACATAGGTATCGTCGTTGCTGAAGCCACAGAAGTAGCCAAAGAATCAGCAGATCTTATTTTGATGAACTCAAGCTTCTCCACCATTGTGTCTGCAGTCGAGGAAGGTCGCTGAATGTTTGATAATATCAGAAAGATTATTCTCTACCTTCTGTGTGACGCATTCGTACAAATTATAGCTATTTTGATTGCTATCCTCACGGGCTATCCACTCCCTATTTCTGCTTCACAAATTTTGTGGATTAATCTTGTCTCAGATGGGTTCCCCAATATTGCCCTCACCGTAGACCCTATCAGGAAATGAATCATGCAAAAGAAACCAAGATCTCCCAAAGAGCATCTCGTCGCACCTTGGATGAAACAACTAATTTGATTGGTATCTACTATTGGAGCAATTAGCAGTTTCATCTTGTTTGTACGAGTATACCTCGATACCAAAGATATTATTTTCGCTCGTTCAGTAGCTTTTGCGTCATTTGGTATTGCCTCTCTGATTTATGTATTTTCCGTCAGAACACTCAGTGATCCTGTATGGAAAGAGAATCCTTTCAATAATGTTTGGTTGCTCATTTCTGTACTATGAGGATTAGTACTTCTCGCAGCTCCCTATATGCTACCTGGGCTAGGCAAGTTCCTCGCCATTGTACCTATCGGTTGGTATTGGTTAGATGCATTAGCGGTTGCAGCCATTATGTTCATTTTCATAGAAATCTACAAACATCTGTACAAAAAAGAACTAGAGACTTCTTAACTCTCTTTGAAAGAATAAAAAAAAGGCTTGTCTTTTTTTGCTTTG
>CAZWFZ010000046.1:0-1427 GCA_964633455.1 uncultured Candidatus Peribacteria bacterium
GGGTTTTGAAGTAAATAGGACCATTAATGAGGATAAAGGCCGGGGGATTATTTTTCCTCTTGACTTTCATCACAATTTATATATAAGTCAAGTACACAAAAACAATAAAAAAATAAAAAAATGGAAAATATCTTAATTTCGGGCACAGCAATATTCTTAATCCACTGTTGTTTCGCAGCATTGGGATGGGGTGTACTCCTGCAAGCCATCTGGGCTGGTATTGTTAATTTTACAGGAGCTACTCCACCTGTTATCCCACCTACAGGACCAACAGCGGTAAACCATGTTGGCTTGCGTATACCAACTGGGTGGTATGAAAGGATAACAGAGTTAATCTTTTTGTTGAATGCATTCGCCTCCGTGTATTTCTACAACACTAATCCAACCTACAGTGCATTCCATGAAGTAATGTGGAGTGACTATGTAGCCCTCATGTGGGGAATTGTTATAGTTGGTATTGCGTGTGAATTCTTCCCATGGTTGGAAATGAGAGTAAATGTTCACACTAGAGAAATTTCCACTTGGGCAATTATCTGGTTAATATTTACACTCCTAATACACTAGGAGATGAAGAAAAAAATTCTAATAGCGGTCGAGGAACTCCTCTTCCGCTTTTTTTGTTGTCAAAAAAAACTCCTCTCTTGCTCGCCCCTTCAAGAAGGGAGTTGCGAGGATCCTCACGCTGTCTTGTTTCCCCTTGGCAAAGGCAAGGGCCTGTTTCCTCCTCTCTTGCTCCCCCCTTTCGAAAGCAACAACACGTTTCCTCCTCTCTTGCTCCCCCCTTCAGAAGGGAGTTGCGAGGATCCTCACACTGTCTTGTTTCCCCTTGGCAAAGGCAAGGCGCCTGTTTCCTCCTCTCTTGCTCCCCCCTTTACGAAAGCAACAACACGTTTCCTCCTCTCTTGCTCCCCCCTTTCGAAGGGGGGTGCCCCGCAGGGGCGGGGGGTTATTATTCTCTAAATTCAAATTTATTCTTCTCTTCTTCTTAGATTTTTCTATCTAAAAACATACACAAGACGTACATTTATACACTTCTCCCTTATGCATAGGATATATACATACCATTATGTGAAAAGAATCAAGCTGTATGCCAAAGAAAATCGCAAAGCTATGAATGAAGCAGAACGTCTAGTTCGACACTGCATTCTCAAAAAAAACAAAACAGGGAAAAAGCGAGTCAAACAAAAAATAATCGATAGATATATTTTAGATTTTTATTGTGCTAGTTGTAAACTCTGTATAGAAATTGATTGATCAAGTCACGAGTTAAAAAACTCACGCGATACCCAAAGAGATCAATATCTACAAAAACAATATGGCATTGAAACTATAAGATTCACTGATCAACAAGTATTTAGGAATTTACAGGGAGTGTTCGATGCAATTATTGCGAAGTGCAAATAACCCCTCCGGCCTGCGGCCACCTC
>CAZWFZ010000046.1:1527-7904 GCA_964633455.1 uncultured Candidatus Peribacteria bacterium
CCCTTCTCAAGGGGAGAGCTCTTATAGTTCTCCGATAATTTCTTCCCACTTCTTGGTAGCGGGTGAAGACAAAGCTACGTTTGTATTAATATAATTACTTTCATCAGCACCTAATGTTGGTGATGAAATGTAACCACTACCTCAAGCAGTAGCATTGCCAATAGTCGCATCATGGATAAAGGAGACGAAATCAGGCGCTGCCACTGTTCTCTTTCCTCATGGAGCATCAGCATCTGGGATGTCTATCGTAGTTCAAGATGGATTCAAATACAAAGGACTTGGTTTGGGAGAAGCTCCGAATGTCTCAGTATTTGAGAAGACCACCGCTACTGCCTTGAAGTAGTCAGATAGAGAATCTGTAAGTAAGTAATCTTTTAGTTTACTCGTCAAAAATGATTGGCCATCTGAGCCTGTCATATCTTTTTGTTTCAATGCTTTTTCCAAAGATCACATCAACAAAGCTTTTTCTGACGTCCCAGCGATATGAGTCATTTCATTGGTAACATACTTATTTCGCACACCATCTTTGTTGTTCAACTTATTCACTTGCTGTGCAGCGAAAGCGAGTTTTGCTTCAAGTGCTTCTTTTTCTGGACCAGTTTTGGTTTGTAGATCTTCCGCAAATTGTGGGCTCCATAGTCCCTCTCATTCAAGTACTCACTTAAATTTCTGTACCAAGGCATTTTGTGCTTCGAGATGCGCTAATACCTCAGTAAATTTCTTACCTGTTCTAGCGAGTTCTTCTAGCTTCGGCCAAGTTAATTGATACTCATCCACTAGTTTACGATTGATACTGGTCACATATGCTCTCTTTTCTGCTGTCGTGAGTTTCTTGAGTTGCGGAAACGTATCTGCCAAACTGAGAAATTTATCCACATCCATAGCAACATTTCCAGATCAGGTTGGCTTCTCGAGCAACATACCTTCTGCAATAAGTTCATCGATGGTTTTTTGTCCAAAAACATGTTCCATGACCTCTGAGGAAGTTGTGGTACTAATAAGTATACCACTATTCACTTGCTCCTCAATTTTTTGTTTTGTTCTCGCTTCTTTATCGAAGATATTAGTCAAAGTAGCTACTCCAGGTATATTGCTCCATGAACTAGGGTCTTTCAGTACTTGTAAACCATAGTATCCGCCCAAACCATATCATACCGCCTTCTTGAGATTTCACCATCCTGCTTTCTGAAGTTCTGCCTTCTTGGTTGCATCACTAGTAAACCATGATTTAACGTATCTAAAAGCTCATCTCGCTGTATTGAATAGAGCGGCTATTCCGAATCATGTCTGAGCAAGATTTACTACGGTATCTGTCACACGTACAGCTTTGGCTGCGGTGTCAATTGATCGCCATCCATTCTCTACTCATTTCGTCATAGCAAGTCTCGTCAACCCTCCAATACCTTCACTTTTTGCTACATCCCAAGCGCCATTTGGTCCATTTCACAAAGTCCCGCATACACCTTCAATATCTGCTGCTGCAGTTTGGTAGTCCAGTACATTGGTCTCATCTTTGTATATATCAAACATATGTTTCAGAGCAAGTGGATCATTGAGCATAGGGTCTTGGGTTTTTTCATACATAATAGGCGCCAAATGCTTCACAAATGCATTCAATACAATAGCACTTTTTTCTGTTTCATCGGTCAACGCAAAGTAGTTGGTGAGATATGTTTGCTTTGTCTGCTCACGTTCATCCGCTCTCACCGCTTTCGCTAGTTGGAGATTTCTCGTGACGGTACTGTTCATATCACTGATGAAACTACTGTCTACTACTACCTCTTTCACCAATGACCAAAACTTATCCATACCTCACAATTTTTTAACAATGGGCTCAAGCGCAGATTTTTCAACTTGACCATCAGGTCATAGTTTAGATCCCATTGATCATTCCTTGATCACGCGATAGAGCAAAGCAGTTCTGATAGTATTTGCTTGTTCATGAGACCTATCAGCATCCGTTAATCACGTATACAAAAAGATCAATTCATCCAATCATACTTTCTTGAGATCCTTCAATTCCCTAATTGTTCCATCTGCACCGACTACAATCTCTGGATTATTCGTGACTTTGGGCGCTCTCGTCGTACCAGAGTCTACAGCTACTTTATCTGCTTCATTCGATCATGAAGGAGAATTGAAATGCACATCATCAGAACCATCTGGATTTGGTCCTTTTGCTTTTCTTCCATTTTGTTGTAGCTGATCTATTCTAGAAGTAGGTACTGTTGATCAAAATATCCAAGGATATGTCTTGTCAAATTTCAGATCTGATTTTATATCCTTTTTTGCTAATTTTGCTGCTTTTTGCATTCTCCTCTCTCGCATTTTCCATACTTGTGATCCATCATCCATCCATGCTAGCTCTTTGGGGAATTGAATGCGATTCAATCTTTGTTGTGTTCTCAAGTAATCAATAACTCACTTATGCAAACCAATATATTGTTCGAAAAGTTGAATATACTTGAGACCAAACGCTTGTGCATCTGCATCATTTACCTGTTTGCTATCCAATTCTGTTTGCATGCCATCTAGTTGCAATAGCACTTTATCCATTTGATCGATGAGAGATTTGATCTCTGTAGCATCCAGTGTATTCTTCACTTGTTTTAATTTTTCAATCATCAATCATGCAGTGACTTGATTAAGTTCTTCCTCTCTGTTATTTTCTTTTTCCAAAGCTTTCGTATTTTTTGTCACATCCTTGAGATCCTTCTTATTATCTTTTTTGCTATCTTGTTCTTGGTTCGTATTTTTGATTTCTGCCTGTAAATCCAAGAGTGAAAGAATAGTGTTTGTTTTCACTCATATTTCTGCATGGTCATCGCCATTCAAAGTTGTCTTATTAGATAATTCCTGCTGAAGATCACTTACAAATGTATATATGAACTGCGTGAGCTGTGTTTTTTCATTAGCTTTGATATAGGCAAAATCTACTCAATCATACTGCGCAACATATCTATCTTTACCTTTTGTAGTCTTCACAAAACGTACGTTTGCTTCAAAAGACTTTTTGAGCGCCTGATCAGATGCATTCCAATTCAAGGCACTTATACTCTCCAATTTAGAAACAAACTTTGCTTTCTGTTCAGCATAAGTTCACTTCATATCTAAATTCAAAAGATCTCTCTTGTTTTCTAAAGAGCGATCTTCTTCTTGTGGATTACCTGGTGTTTCGATAGTTCCCATGGGTAAATGGAAAGATTAAAAATTATCTCGTCGTTATAACAAGTATAGAGGGTTGTCAACTATTTGTCAAATTTCTGTCAAGAAAATAGGCTAAGTTGTTGACATATTTTGTCTTATTTAAGGTTGGCTTGCGAAGCCTCAACGAGAAGCTCTAGACTGTCGATATCTGTCAGCAATGGAGGTGTAGTCAGCTGTTGTGGTGCTGTATAGACAGCATTTCCCAGCAAGTCACCCAATCATACTTGCGCATCTCGTCTTTTCTCGGACTTTTGAAACCATCCCCTATCGATAGTGACTTCTTTTTTTGTATCGACTACCAGGAGCTGATCGCTGTGGACGTGTATACCGTCGCGTGTCTTCTGCCCATCAGCAAACATATTGAGGTGTGTGTATTCTGCGCTCGGTTTGGTCGCCAAAAGTTGTCGTTGGAGGTCATACATCTGAGTAGTCGCATTGAGTAATTCACTGAGTCCGACTTTATATCGACTGCCTGCAGAGTGGATCACCAGTTCCCTTCTTTTGTCTAGATGCAAGCGTAGTCGCTGTTGCAGATAGGCTTGTGTCCAAGCTTGGAGAGCTAGTTTTGAAGCACTACCAAGTTCTTTGAGAAAGTCCTCACGTGATGCATAGGCTTTATCAAAAACAAGCTTAGCTGGCTGTCATTGCACTACTGGTTGCTGCTTGAGTACGTATCGTTGACCTACTGACCATGCATAGGTTTTGCCTGCTACAACAAAGGTGAAGTAGTTCAAAGACTCTTGTTCGGGAATGTTTCGTGTGGTTATCTCTTGTGCGGTGTCGCCAGTTCATTGGGTTTCCGTCTTGGAAGTGATGCTCTCAAATTTTCTAGCTCGCTTTTCTAGTTGCTTGGTCTCGAAATGTTTTCATTTTCCTTCTGCGACCTCGTCCCACGCTTTTACTTTTTCTCCCGCTTGCTTGAAACATTGCTCCCAAATATGGTATACTCGCAAGAGTTGTTGATTACGTTCACGGGTAGCCAGACCTTGCAAAGATTGTTCTGACCAGATGTCATCTCCATGCTGTATGCGCAAACCACCTGTGTGATCTAGAGATATCGTGACACAGGTTCCTTGGTATTCTCCTTCCAAAGGACCTATCTGTTGCAACACACCACCTATGGATGTTTTGCAATAGCATCGTTGTGCTGCTCGTTTTTGTTCGGGCGTAGCGAGTGTGGGCGCATTAAATATATGTTCCAAGATATGGTGAGGTTGAAAACGTTGATTTTGTGCTAAATCAAAATGCAAAGCAGATCATGGTTGTCCACCATTGAGCATCGTAATAGTAACTTGCTGACTACCGCCAGCATCAGATTCTACTTGGACACTATGTACTCCGAGTGCTTGGAAAAATGCGTCTTGTTGCGCAGTGCGGTTCGTTTTTGGTGCGCTAGAAAATATCTCCCATCATGCATGTCTATGTACTTTCTCTGCATAATAGGTTTCAAAATCTTTGAATTTATGTTTCACGCGATTCAGTTTTCGCCCGGTCATTTTGCTGATGGTAGCAACTTGCAAGTCGATCCATCTACCAGCTTTTACCAATCCTTTGGCGTTTGCGCATATATTTTTGAGGTCTTGAAGTTCTGGATCATCGCGTTCAGCATCTGTTCGACTTTCCATCCACGGTGCACGCAATGCGTTACGATCCAAGGTATCTTTTTCTCTCAATGCTTCAAAGACATTTCTACTACCATCATCAGTCCACTGCGGAACTTCACCTATCTCTGTACAATGTTCTTGCCATTGTTGTTCGATGGCTAGTTGCAGTACTTGGGTATATGCTTCTTGTGCGTTAGCAGGAAACTGCTGGAGACTATCCCATCGATTTATAAACGTTCCATCCAAATAACTTGCGCTTGTATCAAAATCATACGCGTCAAACATTGTAAGTTGTGCAGGCGTGAGCGTCTGTTTTATCTTATCAATTACCTGATTGAGCAATGGCATATGCACTGCATCATCATTTCTGATATGTTGTATTTGCTCAGCTCGATATCTTTCACGCTCTGCAAGTAACTCATTGAAACGTTGTTGCACAGGAACAGAAATTACCTGAGTAAGTCTATTAAGCATACGTTTCTGCCGAACCAAGGGATGTTTGCATCACTCTGTTTCTAATTGTTGCAGGTAGAGTTGATAGGTAGCATCATGTTGAGCATACGAAGCAAGTTCTTGCCAAATCTCATGTGCACACGCATCTCGCTCTGCTCTCTCACGACAGCCTGCATATATTGACGCATCAAATCGGTGCGTAGGCAACTGGTCAGGCTGAGCTGGGAAGTTCTGTGCAAACAGATCCCCTAGACGCGCAAGATCACGTGAGGAAAGTTCATCAGGAGCTCTGGTGGGAGTTCTTCCATCATCAGTAGGGAGCTTCTCAAATAATGCCAATATTTCTTGCTTAACGGTTGAACTCGGAAGTTGAGCGAGGTAGCTATCAATAATTTGATATTGGTCTGAGTCAAGTGGTCTTCATTGGGTAAATTCAAGGTAGAGATACCAACCAAACAGTCTATCAACTATTTCTTTCTGTTTCCCAGCTTCCTCCATAGGATTTCCAACGACGTATCAAGCTGCTACTTGCGCATCATGTGTCTCAGGATGAGAGAAAAAATAATATTGTTTTGCTATATCTCGATACATTGGTCTCATGCCAACCGTGTCTGTACCCTCTATGAAAGCGAGTGCATGTCAAAACTGACCATGGAGAGTGGTAGCTAGATCCATCAAGACTTGTTTACCATATTTCTTTTCTATCACACTTAGTGTTTCTGCATTTCTTTGCAAAGAAGGATCATTGTTGAATTTCTCATCAATTTGCTCAGGCGTATTAACGACATAGGGATTCAACAAATACTCTAATGCTGCCTGACGAATTTCCTCTTGAGTCGGAAGATCAGGATCTGGCGCTGGCACGTCTGGAGTCGCAGCAGACACATCGATGAAATTTTGGAGCTCAACAATATCGGTCTCATCCATTCACGTGAGAGTAATCAAATATTGTAATACCACCTCACGACTAGCAGGCACAAACAACTGACTAAATTCAAAGAGCGAAATTGTCTTTAGTCCAGGTAATTGTTGCTCTCTTGCGGTAGCAAATGCAATAAGTTTATCGGTCAATTCTTTGGGATAGAAAACAGCATCTGTTTCGTGAAGATAGGT
>CAZWFZ010000046.1:7914-8419 GCA_964633455.1 uncultured Candidatus Peribacteria bacterium
AGGTGTACAGTGCTTTGCCATCTGGACAGGTAAGCAACATATTTGCCAGTGCACTACACTCTTGTTTGATCTCATTGGGTGTAGTGCTTGCAACGAGTTTGCCAGGCACTCTACCGACACGCACCTCATGAGTGTATTGTTTGCCATCATTACCTATGGATCATGCTTCACCGTTGACGGTCAAGAAAAAGTTGGGATTCTGTCATGTATAGGATAGTGTCTCACGAGCAAAGACAGCTTGGTATATACCGTTGCGATGTTGAGAAGATTTGTAGGTCACCTTGGTTTCTACACCATCAATTTGCATAGGATGTTTAGCTAAGTTTTGGAAAAAACTTTCTGCTTTTCACACGGTGTCTACTGTCAAATGCGTCCTAGCAGGAAGCCATATGTATCGCTCGTTGAGAAGTTTCGGTTTGATCACATTGGGAGCAGCAGTTGGTCATGCAGCTGGTTGTGTGCGAGTTCTATTTTGTTGATTTCATGTATTTGGTGCAGCAGGCGG
>CAZWFZ010000047.1:0-8361 GCA_964633455.1 uncultured Candidatus Peribacteria bacterium
TTCCCGACGATACGGGCTATGTGATCAATCAAGGTCAGATTCATATTGGCGTCAGTAAAGGACTGTTGTATGTTGATGGCACCAATCTCATTGTATTGACCTCATTAGCAACTACCACACCATCACAATCACAGGAAGTATTGGAAGAGATGCAAACTAAATTGCAGGCAGAACTTGAAAAGATCAAACACGAGTGATCAGATGAAGATCTTGAACATGCGCTTCTTTCTCTAGAGAAAGTGACTGCAGAGCTGAGGTTAACTAAACTCAAGCACGTAGCACATTAAATCCCCAATACGTGTTACACTTGTCTGCACAAAACCCTCCGTTCGGCCTCCCCCTTCTAAAGGACTAGGTGCCGCATGGTTTGAGGAACTAAGATAAGCTAACACGTCTGGAGTCTGAATTCTAGAGCCTTATTTCTTTCTTATCAAAAATCTCCCCCTCATAGAGCAGGAGATTTTTTTAGATAATCCCTTCGATTAGAAGGAAAGGCTAATTGAATTGAGAACGATAGATCCCCACAAAAGGAGATTACCAAGTCCCAATACGAGTTCAGTAGCTTTCATGTGCATATATACATGAAATAAAAAGTTGGACATAAGTATTATATAGACATTTTTCTAAAAATGCAACTTTTATGCAACATTTTTTAGGACCTTTTTATATAATTTTCAGGGTGTTGTGGATTAATCAGGGTAGAAGCAGGTCCTGAAAGGGTGCCTTGAGTCAGAAAATAAGCAATGTGTTCGCTGAGGAGAGTATCATTAGCTAGCTCATCAGGAGAAATAATCGGTGGTACACCAGAGCGATTACAAGAGGTAGCAAGTACGGGCTGTCAGAGTGCTTGTATAAGTCATTGGATAGGGTGATGAGGAAGTCGTCTGACACCGATGACAGGAGTTGGGGAGACGTAGGACCGTCGATTTGGTTCTTTTTTGGTGAGGAGGACGGTGATAGGTCCATGTTGCATATACCATTGTTGCCATTGTTGAGGAAGGTGCTTTGGAACGACAAAATGTGCTTCAATCCAAGCTCGATCAGGAGCAATAATACTGTAGTACTTACCGGGAAGACGCCCTTTGCATGCATCAATGCGGGATACCACCCCTGGCGTCACTATGCCTCCCAGTCAATAGACTGAGTCAGTAGGGAAACAAAGCAATTGTTCATCAAGAAGTGCTTCAAAAAGCTCTTTTGCATGCTGTTCTCGCTCAGACAAAGGGAAAGTAATCATGATGTATTTATAAAGTATATAATGTCAATATTTTGACGTGGATAAATAGCTCATTCATTGCGTTCTCACGTAGCTCTCTATATACTTATTGAGCTTTAATGCAATGATTGCACCCATGGTAGACATCATTCGATGTAAACAGCAATTACTCAACTTGTACACACAGCAACCTACGCTAGAAAGCTACTTGTCAAAACTTACGAGACAGGCGTGGTGAGAACAGAAAGCTGATTGTTTACAAGCCTTCGGTACGGTTCAAGACGTACAGCATTTTTTGTTACACCCAGAAGATATACAACTCCTCCCAGAGCCCGCATTGGATATCCCTGTGGAAACGGGTGAACAACCCTTGATCAAGACAGAGCAACAGACCACCAAGCAACCAACTGCACAAGATACTACTGCAAACACAAAAGAGAATCAACAATCACCTACAGAACATGCAGCCGCACAATCGACCGGTGAGACGCAAACAGGATTTCTTGCACAGGCAGAGCAGTCTTGGGATGCGATGATTGTCACCCCTTTGGGAGAATATGTCGTGATGAGTGGATATATTATGGGTGGAATTATACTGGCCATTGCCCTTTGGAAGTCATTGCTGTATCTGTTGGAATTTTTGTATGATGTACTGAATGCGAAGAGAATGATATTTCTCAAGGTGATGCTCCCGAGAAGTGACTCAAAATTGGACCGCGAAAAGGAGAAAGAATTAGCGAAAGATATGAAAGAAAAAATTGCAAGAATGTCACAAGTGTTTAGAAATCTGCATAAATTAGGGGAACTCTCACTCAGAGATACGATCTTACAAAAACTCTGCAAAAAGCCTAAAATAACTCTGGTGCTTCAGTATGAGGACGGCATGCTTCATTTTCTGATTGGTACGTATCCAGAATATCTCAAGATTATAGAAAGTTCTTTGTCTGCACAGTATTCAGATGCGTCACTCGAAGTCACGCAAGCACCAAAATTTTTCTCCAAAAAATACAATGACCTCATTCCACTCGAGACCGTCAAACAAGGATATTATCCCATTAGAATTTTCAAGCAACTTGAAGATGATCCGCTCAATAATGTGATAGATGCTATGGGGAAGATATCTCCCGAAGACACCTGTTCACTCTTGATAACGATCAAGCCCTTAGGAGATGACTTCAACAAAAAGGCACAAAAACTTGCTGATGCACTCTATAGAAAGGATGAGGCCATTACCAAGAGAAAGCCGTTGTGGAAAAGATTGTTACCTTGGAATTTGTTCACGTTTTTGATTCGTGGACCAAGCCAAGCATTGATCGAAAGGTATAGCACAAATGCACAAAAAGGAGATCCGATCATTCGTATGGTGAAGGCAGAAGAAGATGCACTCAATATCATGGCAGAAGAAGCAGGAAAACAAGCATATGAAAGTGGTATTCTCTTGATTACGAGCTCTGCTGAGTCAAATAAATTGAGACAAAATATGCAAACCGTATTGAGTTCATTCACGGTGTACAAAGATGAGTACAATAATGAACTAGATCAACCCGCGGTCTTCAGTGATCTTTTTGGACGAGCACTCAAGCCAATGTGGCGTTTCTCGGCGTTGTTTCACTTAGTGAACTTTTTTTATAAAGATTGTATGTTGACGGTGAGTGCACTTGCATCATTGTTTCACTTGCCTGATGGATTATTCAATCGTGCACCGATTATCAAATGGATGGATTACAAAGTGATCTCTGCGCCAGATAATTTACCAACGCTCGAGCAAGAAAATAAGTTACTTATCACCTGAGAAATTGCAGAAGGGTATCTGTGAGGCAATTTGAGCGATATCTTGGCAGCAAGCAATCATCCTGCCATCGGTACCAAAACAGAAACAACTACTACTAAGAAAGAACTTACCGATCCTGCGTATGTTCCCAAGCAAGGGGAGACTATCATCCAGGAAGAAGGAAAAGCATACTTACTCCAACAACATACGCATACATTACACGGACTCAAAACGTACAATGATGGTATCTTGCTTGGTATCAATGCATATAGAAATACCTATGCCCCCGTGTATATGAAAAAGAAGGATAGAACGAGACATCAGTATATTATTGGTAAATCAGGTACCGGTAAATCGGTATTCATTAGTATGCTTGCCAGACAAGACATCTGGGCAGGCAATGGTATTTGTGTGATTGATCCGCATGGAGACTTAGTAGAAGATGTCCTGAGATATGTCCCCAAAGAGAGAGCAAAAGATGTGATCTACTTCGATGCGGGTGACGAGGAGCGTCCTATGGGCCTCAACCTGTACGAGATCGATCATATTGCTCAAGCTGATAGGGCAGTAAACGACGCCACGGAAATCTTTCTCAAGATGTTCGGCCCAGAAATCTTCGGTCCTCGTATTCAAGAATACTTCAAATATGGTAGTTTGACCTTGCTCGAGGATATGGAAGATGGTGCAACGCTTATCGATGTACCAAGACTGTTTACTGATGAAGTCTATAGAGAGTACAAAGTCAAAAAAACACAGAATCCTGTAGTCAGAAACTTTTGGGACAAAACGTATAGTGCAATGGGTGATAGAGAAAAGCAGGAAATTATCCCATACTTTACATCCAAGTTCGTTTCCTTTATTACCAACTCATTGATTAGAAATATCATTGGACAGACAAAGTCTGCTTTCAATTTTAGGGACGTAATGGATAACCAGAAGATTTTATTAATTAACTTGAGCAAGGGAAAAATCGGTGAGATGAACTCACAGTTGCTAGGTATGATTATCGTTTCCAAAATATACAATGCTGCAATGAGTAGAGCGAATATTGATGAAAGTTTGCGTAAGGATTTCTACCTCTATGTGGATGAATTTCAAAACTTCATCACCGATACATTCGCGGATATTTTGTCAGAAGCGAGAAAATATAAACTCGGCTTGATCATGGCGCATCAGTATATTGCTCAGCTTGATTCCAATTCAGGCAATAATGTAGGTGAAGGGAAAAGCCAAGTAAAAGATGCAGTCTTCGGTAACGTGGGTACGATGTTATCATTCAAAGTCGGCGCTCCTGATGCAGAATTTTTGGAGAAAGAGTATGCGCCAGTGCTGAGTGCGCAAGATATTTTGGGCATTGCAAACTACAAAGCATATCTCAAACTCAATATCAATAACTCTACTTCGAGAGTATTTAGTTTCAATGCGATCAATACGAGTGATTATAGAAATGATAAAATTGCAGCAGTACTCAAAGAGTATTGTGCCAAAAAATATGGCAGAAAGAAAGAGTTTGTCGATGCGGAGATCGCAGCGAGAATTGGTATCGTAGCACGCGAACCCGAAGAAATACCACCTGAGACAAGCGAAGAGATACCAGAAATAGCAAGCCAGACTCCAGATGCTCCCTCTCCTTTTGGGACCTCGGTGCCTGTAAAGGTAGAGGGAAGCCCGCAGGGCGGGGTGATAATGTGAGAATACTCAAAGACTCCAGACTCTAGAAACCAGACTCCAGAAGAAGCGCAAGTAACAGTACCCCCCGAAGAAAAGGCAGCAACTAGCTCACTCCCAGAAGCAACTCCACCAGCACAGTAACTTTTATTGCAAGTCACCCGTATGGAAAAGCAACCTACAGCACCAGATTATATTCCTTCTCACCTCGAACATACGAGTGATTTGGCTGCAGTTTTGCTGGAGAAGAAGGCGTATGTAGAGAAGACTACCAAGTGAGCGTTGGATAGTATTTTTGCACAAGTAACCCACCAAGACACCCTCTATTTGTCAGAGATACAAGAGACAACGATAGATCGTAATTTACTTGAGGAGGCATTGGCACATGAGCCACGTGAGCGATACCTAGGCAAAGAGGAGACACTGTGGACCGATGAAGTGGATTATGTGGTGTACGAGAGCTCAGAAAGCTAATTTTTTTCAATTGCAATCATTGATTGGTTACCTATAATGAGCTTATGAGAGCGTTTTTGGATATATTGTTGCCTACAGATGGGCATCTTTCAAAACTCCAACCCTGTTTGGAGAGTATTGCTATGCAAACACTTTTGCCAGACAGAGTAATCGTCTTGATTCACAAACATATGCCCAAAGAGGAGATGGAAGTATTGTACTATCTCTTGCGCAAACAGCTTCCAGAGCACATGCTTGAACGTCTCGTCTTTGTCACCGATACTACTTCAGACTATGAGGCGGGACATTGGCGCGGATTTGATAGAAATTATCTGGTGAGTTGTGCGACTGCAGAATTCACCTTTATGATAGACCATGATAATGTCTTTGGACCGACGTTGTTTGCAGATATGAAGCATTGGTATGATAGGATTTCTGGCGAACTTGGTACTGATTGTGTGCTTTCACCAACTATCATGCGAAGGAAAACTACCAAAGTACAATCGCAAGGCATCACCTCATTTTCGTATCTGTTCCCGAGATATGTGTATGGACGTATGTGAGGAGAGGACTGGCAACATGTGATGATGGTGTGAGCAAACTCTTTGTACGGACCGACAGCGCTTTTCAAACAGTTTCCTTTCGATGAGCGTTTCAAAAGATGCTATGAAGATATTGATTTGACCTATCGCTTGTGGCTTGCAGATATTCCGGTAATTGTCCTCAACAAAGTGGAGATCAATCATATGGAAACCACCAAAACGCCTTTGCAGGATCGCTTCTTGTGAGATGAAGCATCTGCATACGAGAGATCACTCAATAGGATTTTGTTTGTCAAAAAACACGCAACACGATACCAAAAAATAGCGTATTTCGGGTGCGGTTTATGGGTACAGACAGTTGGTTTTCTGCTCTTTGTCTTGTGGTGGGGCGGTAAAAAAAGAATCCCTTTGCGACGTGCCGTTATCCAAGGCACCAAAGACGGACTCAGCGCGCAGGCCTAATTATTGTCACAAAAGAGCAATCTGTTCGTATATAGGAAACACAAAGTTCATTTTTATATTTTTTCTCGTTACGCATTTATGACCAAACACCACATTTCGAGAAGCATTTGGTGGTTTGTAAAATCAACAATCATTTTTTTGATTATTTTTGCTATAGTTTGATTCTTCCTTACTCCCTATGGCGCAAAATATGCGACAGGTTTTGGGGTGATGAGTGCGGCCGTAGTATTTGCATTACAAAATTATGTGGCTAGTTTTTTCTCGTATATCTATATTACCGTATCTCGTCAATTCGAGAGAGGTGATATTATCAATACAGGAAATCCTTTCATGACCGCCAAGGGTGAAGTGCAAAAGATTGGTTTTTTCTTCACAACTATCAAGGAGGTAGATGATGAGTTACTCTTCACGGGCAAGTTCGTCGCCTTACCCAACAATCTCATTTTCTCGGGAGGTATTTTCAATTACACCAAGAATAATTTACTCTTTTGGCATGAGTTTACGGTGTTGCTGGGTGCCAAGCACGATATCCATGAAGAATTTCTCGAAGCCAAACAAGTTATCCTTGAAGAATACTATGCATCACTTACCGACATAAAATATTACAAAAATAATACCCTTTTGCACAAACCTACGAACAAACCAAAGTTTGACGTTCGTATCACGGAGAAATGACTCGAGTGTAAGGTCAGAATTCTGGTCCACTTTTACCAGATTCTCAATACCAATAATACAATAATGTTTGCTCTGTTGGCTGCACATCATCAAGGGAAAATCAAGTTAGTAGACCAGAAAGATTTTCGCTGGTTGGACGGAGAAACCCAAGAAAATGCCTAGGTAAAAATTGACAAAGCAACAGGGAGCCACTATACTTAGACGTGCTTTAGTTTTGTCTGCACGTATGGTTTTGGATCAGTTGCAACAAGTGCCTCCCAAGCACGGAAATCAAGCACAACTGCTTGCTTCACTTGACCAATTGGATGCTCGCGTTAATCATATTGCGCGCAAGCCACTTTTTTCGTTTGGGGTCATTTATACGAGAACAACGCTCATTGTCTGACTCATTTCACTAGGTATTGGACTCTTGTGTACGCATTTCAACTTCACCTTGGAGCTTAGTACACTCAATGTCTTGTATTTTTCATTCATTACGTTGCCCTTATCTATTTTATTGGGAAATGCTGAAGGGAGAAGATATAAAATTTTTGAGATTTTCGCCAGACTCAAGTCCCACCTGATTTGCTTAGCATATGCCTATGTGGATTGGATGCCAGCAAGCGCAACACCAGATGACTTCAAGACAGAGAGTAAGGCTTCGTTGCAACAGTTTATTAGACAACTCAAAATATATGTGATGTCTTCATGTACGACTGCGGATGACTATGTGCCTTATATCACCGCAGTAGAATCAGCATTGCATGAGATCTCCAAGCACAATACCCACATGAGAGACTACGGACTGCCTCCCAATTTGTCTACGAGATTGACCTGGCATGTGAGTAATATCAGTGAGTCGTTTGAGCTCTTGAGAGTCTATAAATATTATCGTACTTCATTGTTGCTCACACGCTTTTTGAAGACGATTATCATCACGGGGTGTTTCATCTTCGTGCCGTATTATATTACTATTCATCCGATTCGAGGTTTGCTCGTTGGTCCGTTCGTCGCCTTCACCTTCCTAGCCCTCATCACGATCAAAAACCAACTTGAAAATCAATTCATTGACTCCAACAGCGTCGATATGCTCGATATCGACTTCGATAGAAGAATGACAGCCAGATTGCAGGTGATTTATGAGGAGGAGTAATTCCCCTGGACTTTTGCTTTGAAATCCGTAGACTGGGTGTAGTTGACTCTGGTTTGTGATTAACCGTTACTGTGTTTCAGAGTCTACTCTGGGGGACGAACGGCTCGATGTTGCAAGCATGCACATGATTGGTACGTTATTTTCTCCTGTACGACGGTGTGGTTGTCGTCGCGTTTGATGCACTAGTGTGCGTAAAAGATCATTTTATAACTTAGACACGTTTCGTCCTTGTACCTGCTACAAGCACTTTCTTTTACGTTTTTGTGCACGTCAAACAATTAGCCTGTAAGGGCGATTTTATTGTTATTTTTTATAGTATGTTATTTAGTGAATTAGAATTGAAACCAACGTTGATGGCAGCGTTAGAAAAAATTGGGTATGCACAGGCAACCCCCATCCAAGAACAAGTGATCACGCGTTTTCTCAAGGGAAAACACATTGT
>CAZWFZ010000048.1:0-8046 GCA_964633455.1 uncultured Candidatus Peribacteria bacterium
ATTTACTCCATCGTCACAAGCTTCTCAACCATTCGCTATGCTGTCACCACATCGTTCTTCATCTGTTCCACAACTTACATCCACACCACCGTTTGCTCCCGTACAATCCCAAGACCAGGTATGCCCTGTAGTATCATACACAAAGTTAATAACCGTACCAAAACTACATAAGTTAGCTGAACCAGAATTGAGAGCATCTCAACTATTGTTTGCATCATACACTACTTGTCCACTTTGACTTCCACAAATACCATCAACGGGATCTGTAGTACATGCACATGCAGAGCAGTTTTCTCCTATATTACATTGTGCTTGTCCTGTTCCATCACATGCTTCAGCACCTGTAACTACAAAGTCTCCACATCGATCCTCGTCAGCACCACAGGTGGCATCAGATCCACCGCTACTACCAGCACAAGTCCAAGACCATGTGTGTGGCCCTGTGTTGTAAACAAATCAAGAAAGTGATCCTCCACTACAGAGACCAGCACTTCAGCCCGTGAGACTATCACCACTATTATTAAAATCATATATGGTTGTGCCACTTGTACTTCCACAGATGCCTGTTTCTGTTACTTCACACAGATCATTACATCCATCATCGTCATTACCATTTTGGCCATCATCACAGAACTCACTACCATTGGTGACACTATCACCACATCGTTCTTCGGTAGCATTACAGAACGCATCGTCGGCACCATTGAATCCACTACACTCCCAATACCAGATATGCGCTCCTGTATCATAGACGAAGTTATTGACTGCACCAGAAGCACAGAGGTTTGCACTTCCACTATCAAGACTATCTCCACTATTCGAAAAATCATAGATAGTTGTTCAACTGACACTACCACAGACGCCCATTTGCGTTGTTTCACAACTATCATTACAGCCATCATTGTCGTCTCCATTTGCTCAATCATCACATTGCTCACCTTGTCCAGTCTGTGCAAGACTATCTCCACAGTATTCTTCAGTAGCGCCACAGTAGTCATCAGAAGCACCATTGGTGCCTGCACAGGTCCACGTCCAGCTATGGGTTCAGGTATCATAGGCAAAACCAGAAAGGGTTCCACTACTACACAGACCTGTCGATCCACCGGTGAGACTATCTCAGCTATTATTAAAATCATAGATGATAGCACTATTTTGTGCACCACATACTCAAGTCTCCGTGATTTCACAACTATCATTACACCCGTCATCAGGATCACCGTTTGCTCCGTCGTCACACGCTTCGGTGCCGTTGATGGCATTGTCTCCACATCGTTCTACATCAACCATTGCGTCACAGGTATTGGTTACACCACTTGCTCATGAAAGCGCATTGCTGATAGTGAGCGTAGCAGTATATCCTCCACCTGATGCATAGATATGCGTATAGATGGACTGTCCCGTATTTAACCCACCTTCACTATTTCCATCGCCATAGAGCAGACTATCATAGCCGATCCATCAGGTATTGCTGCCTGAGAGTGAAATAGTGAAACTTTCGAGTTGACCACTATAGATCGTCCCCGATGCTGCGCTGAGTGTACACTCAGGTGTTTCTCGCTGGCAAAGGTCGTCACAGCCGTCTCAGTTGTCGGTGTTGCCGTCGTCACATTGTTCGTCGGGGATTTCTATATCTCAGTTTCAACATTCTCACCCATTTAATCATTGTTCTGTACAAGTAATTGTACAATAGGTACAGTTTCACCCATAAGGGGGTGTACATGCTACTCCATTTCCTGTTCCAGCATCACACTGTTCCAATATCCCCGTCAACGCATCACCACACCACTCTTCCCATGCACTACAACTGTCGTCAGCGCCGCCGTTGGTGCCGGTACAAGACCGACTTCGGGTATGGCCTGTGGTGTCATAGGTAAACGCTGACACACTACCGGAGGCGCATAGTCAACTGCTTCAGCCGGTGAGGAGATCACCACTATTGTTGCTATCATAGACACCTGTTCCGTCCATTACGCCACAGAGGCCATTGCTGGTGAGTTGACACAGGTCATTACAACCATCGGTTGGGTCACCATCTGCACCATCATCACACGCTTCTGTACCGTTGGTACTACTATCACCACATCGTTGCACCGTTATATTTGCCGTACATTGACTGGTGAAAATTCAAGAATAGACATTGCTCACGACAAGTGTAGCAGTGAAAGCACCTCATGATGCATAGGTATGCGTATATACAGTTTGTCCTGTGTCCAAGCCTCATTCACTGTCACCATCTCCATAGAGGAGACTATCATACGCAACCCATCCTGAGTTTGCTCATGGTATAAATATCGTATACTCACCATTTTGCCCACTATAGATCGTTCCGGTGGTGACGGTCAGTGAACAACTCGGAAATTCGAGGGTACAGGTATCTGTACATCCATCTCCAGTCAATGCGTTGCTATCATCACATTCTTCACCATTTGAGATACTGCCATTTCCACATCGACTTTCTGTAGCTCCACATACAGCATCTCCTCAACCATTCGCTCCATTACAATCCCAAGACCAACTATGCCCCGTTGTATTGTAGCTGAAACTTGCTACCGTACCAGAGGCACAGAGTCCTGTGCTACCACCAGTGAGCGAGTCACCATTGTTGTTTGCATCATATATGATAGTACCACTTACTGACCCACAGGATCAGGTGATGACTTCGAGACAATCACACGAACTACAAATATACCCTGTAGAACATTGCGCTTGTCCCGTACCATCACAGCTCTCTGGTCCATTGACACTACCATCACCACATCGCTGTACTTGTACATTATCACTACAGGTAGCATTAAATGCTCACGAGTAAACATTACTAACGGTGAGGATGGCTGTATATGATCCACCTGAATCATAGATATGTGCATAACTATGAGTACCCGTATTGAGACCACCTTCACTATCACCATCACCATAGAGTAGACTTGCATATCTTACCCATCAGGTATTACTCCCGGTGAGGAAAATTCAGTATCGTTCAGTTTGACCACTATAAATCGTACCTGAAAGTCACACTAAGCTACACCAAGGAGTTTCAAGTTCACAGATGCTTGAACATCCATCACCACCTACGGGGTTATTATCATCACACTCTTCTCGAGGATCAAGCGTGCCATCACCACATGGGTTTCCGGGACAGTCATTTGGACAGACACAGACTCCCGCATCACAACTACCAGGACCACAATCAGAATCATACGTACATGCTGTTCCCCACGTACATTCTTTCATTGCATAACATGACTCTCCACCTCAGCAGGCGACAAATTCACATCTTTGTTGTGAGCCAGGACCTGCTCCACCAAGAGCAAACAATGGATCCAAACATCTACCTTGCAGGAAGGATTGTGGATCACCTGACGGATGAGTACACAATGTGTTACCTGTACCATATTCGAGTATGGATCATGAAACACAACTCCATTCCTGTTGATCTTCAGCAATACAAAATACTCTATCAAATCACAATCCTGAAATGATTGATGCTTTACACGTATATGCGGTGACTACGACGTTGCCTCCCGCATCGAGATAGGCGGTTGCCATGCTCCCTGGGTTGCTCGATTCACCATCTAGACAACTACTCGTGGGATCCAATGTGAGACCTTGGGTACTGGTACTCATTCATGCATGCGTGATAACCAGTTGTATCTGATCTCCAGGTTGTACTCCAGAGACAGGAAAGGTAACTTCAATAGGTTTATCAAACGTGAGTGGTTCGCCAGGAATGCCAAATTCAATACCTCCCACTACAGGATGGATGATACCCTCAACCACTTGTTCGACCATTTCTATCGGAGCAACAACCATATCTGTAGGAACAAATCTGTCTCACTCTTCGTGAGTTATCGTAGTATCTGGAGCAATGATTAATTGTCTATTAGGTTCATCACTATCAATGAACGTAAGCGTTTCTGTAATTTGCATACCGATTTGTTCTCCGTCGTCTGAAACAATCGTTTGCAAAATATCTGCAAGGATAGTTTCTTCTTGTCTATCTAAGTCATCTCTCACCACATGTTCGCCAAGTGCACAAATAGTACAGCGTTGCTCGCAGAATTCATCATCTTTTCCGCATTCTTCCCAACAGAGCTGATCGAGTTCAGTAACACAAGTCTGTTTTTCTTCTCTCGTTTGTGCTGCATATTGGTTATCTTCTTCTTGATCATTTTGTTTTTCTGCAACTCATTTATTTGCATCGACTTGACTACAATCACTGACAAAATAAAATTCTTCTGTCTCTCCCTGCGCATTTATTCCTGCAGCTAGATTTCGATGTGGTGCATAGCTATCTACGGTGATAGTGAGGAGATCCTCTTCCAAAGAAATACGTGCATGTTCTTCGCTCTGACGAGCAGCTTTGATATCATCGAGTGCAATTTGGAGTTCATCGATACGATCGGTTGGAGCATAAAGCTCATACAGCTGATCATCAATACGAAACGCACTGAGACGTATCTGACGAGTAGATCGATCTGGTATGGTCAGCTGGGTTGTACAGGTTTCAGATTCTTTGATCGCTTCGATAGTGGGAAGAGGAAGGTCTTTTTGTGGTTGTGTTTTTTCATCATTTTTGCTTTCGTCACTTTCGTCTATTTCATCTGGAAGAGTTGTCTCTTTTTCTGTTGCAGGAGACTCTTTTCCGTTTTCATTATTTACAGTTGGGGTTGGTTGTTCAATCGTATCTGTTTCTACATTTTTTTCTGTTGCTTCTTTTTCCTGACAATCACGTACGAATACCATTTCTTTTTTCTCACCGCTACGTTCATCCACGAAAAGTAAGGTAGGCAAACTATCCTCATTACTGAGCTGTAAAAATCCTAGATGGAGATCATCTTCAATTAACGTGTGTCCGGGAAGTTTTTCTTGGAGCATGGCATTGATAAAGTTGCGAATTGCCTCTTCTCATGCTAAGGGAGCAGGCAAAATGATGCCTTCTCACTGTATCGTCATCCCGATGAGACTCCAACGAATATCATGTTGGTAGGCTATACGTATCATACATTCTTGCTCTGTTCAGCTTGGTATTTCTTCAGCTATCGTTACTTTTTCTTCAATAGCACTCCCTCATTGCATCTGTGGTGACTCCTCCACTGATTGTGTGAAAAATAAGGTGCGTCCGACCAGCGCTTCTGTGTTTTGTTTGTCAACACCAAGTCAGGTGAGACCTGCTATCAACGCTATCGCACTAATTTTGATAGCGAGACTCGTGGCTCACATCACTTGTGCGAGCACAAGCTTGGCTACGAGGAGTTTTCCCATCAATAATTGAGCAAGTGCACCATGCGTGAGCGCAATTTTGATACCAGCGAGCGTGAAAACACCGAGCTTGAGCTTCAGCAAATTACGCAGATGGAGGTGCTGCTTGAGATGGAGCAGAAAATCTGTAAGAGCCGATCCGGGAGTCATGACCGTGCAAAGGATGATAAAATATTGAAAAATTTCACTACTTAAGTCTATCCTGAAGCTTTGAAAAAGTAAAAACCCAAGGGTATTGAGGTCTATTTCCGATTGACAAAGCTAATAAAATTGAGGAATATCGATTGACAGATATTTGATAACGAACAAAATTGACAAAACTAATATTTGTATGCTAATTTACTCAACAAAGACCGATTTCACCATTGAAATAAAGCCCTAAAACAGTACAAACTCCTACTCTCTTATTTTTTTATAGTCCCTATGTCTTCGGTTACTTTAGCAGAGCGATTTGCACAACAACTCAATTCGCAACAATACACTGCGGCAACCTTTTGTGCTACCCATAGCCTTATTTTGGCTGGTGCTGGATCTGGCAAAACGAGAGCACTTACCTACAAAATAGCCTGGATGTTAGCTACGCACCATATTGCACCAGAGCAGATTTTGGCGGTAACGTTTACCAACAAGGCGGCTCACGAGATGAAATCTAGACTAGTAGAACTGATGGAAACGATGCATGGACTGCATGGCACGACTACCTACAAACGATGGCAATTTCCCTGGATTGGTACGTTTCATAGTATCTGCCTCAAACTCCTCAAACAAGATATTGCACAGCTCAATCAAGGTTATACAAGTGGGTTTACGATTTATGATGCCAGTGGTGATGTACCTGCTCTGTTGAGACAAATTATCAAAGAACTTGCCCTCAATGATATTATAGAAGTGAATCTGGTGCAGAGAACGATTAGTTGACGAAAGAATAAAGGACGATTACCTCCGCAGGTAGTCAGTCACCTTGATTCACAACAAGATGAGCGAATTCACCGTATTTATGAGCGTTATCAACAACAACTGCGTCAAGCAAATGCGTTGGATTTTGATGATTTATTATTGTTGAGTAAGTTGTTGTTGGAAGAACATGCTGAGGTGCGCATGCATCGACAACAGCACTTCAAAGCTATTTTGGTCGATGAGGCACAAGATACCAATACTATCCAATTTGCCCTCATGCGTTTGTTGCTCGGCAAAGAATCCACTATCACCTTCATTGGTGATGACTATCAAAGTATTTATAGACGACGTGGTGCAGTGATGCATGAGTTTTTGGAGCTTGAAAAGTGGCTTCCCGGTATGCAGACCTTCAAGCTAGAGACTAATTATAGGTCTCGTGCCCCGATCGTACAAGCAAGTAATGCATTGATCAAAAACAACAAACAACAATACGACAAAGAACTCGAAGCACACAAAGAGGGTACCCAACCCATTCGTGTTTTCCGTTTTCAGGATGACTCCCAAGAAGCTATACACATTATTGATTTAATTAGTAAACTCAGAGCAGAACACGCTTCCAACCGATCAGATTTCACTATTTTGTATAGAACGAATGCACAGTCTTCACCGTTTGAACAGGTCTTGCTCACAGAAGGTATCCCTTACCAGGTAGTCGGCGCATTTAAATTTTTTGAGCGTAAAGAAATTAAAGACTGTATCGCCTATTGCAAATGGATGCTCAATCCCGCGGACGAACTCTCTCTCAAAAGAATCATCAATGTTCCCCAGAGAAAAATTGGCGAAACCAGTGTCTCACAAGCTATGCAAATTGCGCATCAACACCAGATGTCACTCGGTAATGTCATGCTAGATCCACAGCGTTTGCAGTCACTTTTCCCTGCAGCACTCGCCAACAAACTCAATCAATTTACCCAATTCGCGTTGCAGTTACATACGGTGTTACCACAGTCTACCCCCGCACAGTTTTTGGATCATTTCCTCAAAGCTGCTCGTTATCAAGAATATCTCGTAGCGAGTGATGGCAAAGAGGCAGCCGAAGAAAAGATGCAAAACTTGGGACAACTCGTCTCGCTTGCTGGCAAATACGAACAAGTAGGCAAAGAAGGTTTACAATTGATGCTTGACGAAATTACCTTGCTTGGATCACTCGATGAAGTGAGTGACAAAGAACCAGATGCCCTCAAACTCATGACCGTCCATGCGAGCAAATGATTAGAGTTTCCCACCGTGTTTGTGACAGGACTTGAAGAAGGAATATTTCCCCTCGCCAAAGCAGCATTTGATGATGCTGAACTCGAGGAAGAAAGAAGAGCTCTCTATGTCGCTATGACAAGAGCACGCGAACATTTATTCCTCAGCTATGTCCAAGCGAGACGCCAATGGTGACAAATGAAATACTACCCTCCCTCTAGGTTCATAGATGAACTCCCTGCTCAGTTGATCAAGACCTATGACTTGAGTAGCGAGTCGCTCCGTGAGGAAGAAGCACCATTCGAAATTGGAGATAGTGTCGTTCATACACTCTTTGGCAAATGAGTAGTGATGGAAATTTATCAGGCAATTGCTTTGGTTAAATTCTTCAATGCACGTTTTGGTTTGAGAAAGTTGCCGTGGAAATATTTGAAAGCAGGAAAGTAATTTTTTTTATGTACTCATAGGAGGTGATGGAAAAGAAAACAATACTCATTACGGGTTCAAGTGGCTTTATAGGCTTCCATTTAGCACAAGCGTTGCTCGCTGAAGGACATACCGTCATCGGAATTGATAATGAAAATGACTACTATGATCCTACACTCAAGCAAGCGAGAAGAGAATATCTTGCTCAATCAC
>CAZWFZ010000049.1:0-7989 GCA_964633455.1 uncultured Candidatus Peribacteria bacterium
CCAAACCATCCCACCAATCATATTATCTTTGGTCTGATAATGTCTTTGATTGATGATTCTGGTTTCAGCTTCAGTTTTGCATTTTGCAATTTCTTCAGGTGTTTTTTGTTTGGGTTGTGCTGCAGGATCTACAGGAACGGTGCCTTTGCCATCCACATAATTGTAGACAGGTGAGGGTTGTACATCACAATTCTGTACTTCGTAGTACATGCCATTTCATGCCATGTATTCTGCATCAGTCACCATGACCGTAAGCATCCATTGGTAGAGTGCTGCTCATGCAGCGATGACAAATCCCAAGATACTTACCGTAGTTACGATAGTAAGGTAGAATTTGAGTACGGAGAAATTCTTTTCTTTGACCATCGAAATAGTGATAATGATTAAAACAATAATGGTAGTAATAATGCTACTCGGGATGAGGATATCAAGCATGAGGTGAAATATACTACTACTAAAACAAAATCATCATATACCAAAAATAACCTTTTTCAAGTGCAGACCAACTTTCCCTCATCAACTGTACATATATAAAAAAGTCATAAAAAGACTTGATTTTATTCATAGAATACATATTGTGTGTAGGTATGAATAAAATACTATCGCTTTTGATGGTAGTGCTTTGCTTCGTATGCTTCGATCTTTCTGACGCTTTGCGTCTCGATGGATCAAGTGTCCCCACAGAAACAACTTTTTTTAATGTGGATGCTATTGTGTTTTTGCAACAGCCCGCCATCAACCCTGCGACTCTTTCCCGAGTTACACAGGTGAATGGTATTCCACAGAAAGAAAAGAAGTTGCTTGTTGGAAAGCAATTCCTACCTGACAAACCCCGGCCCGATACTTGACGGCAGGGGAAAATTTAGTGCACAACTCATGCTGGGTCCTCGTATTACGGGGGCCCTTTTTTTATTTTTTAAAAAAATAAGCCCCGGGTATACCCGGGGCGAAAAACTATTTTTTATAAGTACGCTTTTTGTTGTTGTATGGCTCGCTCGATACATACTTGCGATGCTTCAAACAGTTCTGTGAAGGTGTCGGCGGTGAGTTGATTGTTTCGTTCGAGGTAATCGATCGCTAAGAAACTCATAAACTCCTGCATGAGAAACCACTGTTCGATAGGATCGGGAGTAATTTCCATGGCTAGTTTTTCACAAGTCGCATAAACACTTCGTGAGTATTTTCCTTGTTTGAATTTTGATTGTGTCCTCTTGATGAGTTGTGAAAAGTAGTTGGGATGCGTATATTTGAAGTAGTTGAAACTTTCGTATACTGCCTCATACTCACCTACTATTCGTGTGAGACTATCCTGCATCTGACCGATGTGACAATACTCATGTACAAACTTGATATCGCTCAACAGAGTTGTTGCATAGCGAGGCAATACCAAAAGTGGCATACCCTCTGGTCCTTGATTGTACTCAATATATGAGGTGGATGGCAAATAGCCGTCCATGAAATCTGCATTGAGTAACTCGGGAGACCCAAGAATCAGAATAAAGCTTGCACGTTTACCATTGTGGAAACATACATATTCATTTTGACCAAAGTAGATTCCCAAGTGTACATCATCGAGATCAAGTCCGACACGCTTGAGCAATCGCTCTGCATACTTTTTGAATGAGTTTGCAGTTATAGAATCAATCAATACTTCCTCTGGAAATATCCACGGGTAGAGTTCAGCAACTGTTGGAGCATCAACATCAATAGGTGATGTTGTTTTTTCTTTGAGACTAATGTGAGGGAGTTCTAATTTTTTTTCACAGCCTCCCCAAAAAAGTAAAACAAAAAGAGTGCAAAACATCAGTACGCGGAAAGAGTTGTTAAGGTTCAGGTTCATATACAATTTTTTTTATGTTTGGGAAAATGGAGTACATTTGATAACATACATTTCTTTGTTGTTTTGTCAATGTTTGTAGTTGTTTTTTATGCTCACCTTTATTTGTGTGTACTGACGAGGTTTATTGTATTTCAAGTTCAAAACGTGCAGGGTCAAAGGTGCTCGCATCAGAGATCACTATTATCCATTGTGGATCTAGTGGCGTGCTGATTTCAATCATATCTCACCATAATCTCCCTACGTCGACTACCTCTTGCGTGAGTCCTGTTCATTGCAATAAAGTAATGAGTCATTTACCATCATTGATGAGGGTAATGCTATTGAGTGGGAGTAAGGGTGTGGTAGTTTCGAAGGGAATAACTACTTCTACTAATTCACCCAAGAGATCAACTGCTTGATTGAGGGATATCACCACTTCATAACGCAACGCAGCATCTGTTGTCTTGGCATACGAAACAACCGTTCCTTCCCATATCTCTCCTTGTGTGCGGATAGAGACTACTTTTCACAAACTAATATACGGTAGTTCTTCTTCGCTCAGTGAAATACGGACTTCTGGATTATTGTTGTTACTCAAGGCGATGAGGGGGGTGCCTGGAGTAACCTCTTGCCCTACATCAACAAATATTTCTTTCACCACTCATGAGATAGGTGCTTCGATACTTAGTTTATTGATTTGATGTTGTGCTTCTTGGTAACTAACGGATGCTTGCGAAATACTATTTTGGAGTGAGGCAAGTGTGGTCTGTTTAGTTTTTTGTGTAGTTGTTGCACTGTTTTCTGCTCACTCTAAACCAATTTCAGCACGTGCTTGTGCATCTTGGAGATTTCTCTCAAGCAGTGCACGTTGTTGTTCTGCGATAGATATGCTTTGGGCAAGTGAAGCTTGTCCCTGTTGATACGTAGCCAAAAATGATTCCATAGCATTGGCTTGCGCATTGAGCGAAGAGCGTTGTGCTTGGACAGAGGCAAGCAGTCAGTCCATAGTTGACTGCATAGTGAGGAGAGATACAGAAGAAAACTGATCTGATGTTTCGGTATATTCAAGCATAGTTTGCATAGCTTCGATAAGCGTGGTAGTAGGCGTAAGTGCAGACTTGAGACTTTGGAGATGAGGAACTAAATCATCCGCTTCTTGTGACGAAAGTAGAGGAATACTTTGTAATTCTGCTTGTCTATAGGCAGCTTTGGCATCACGGAGGGTACTTGTGTTTCTGACACCGAGGAGCTGTTCGTAGGTATCATTGGTATATTTGTATAAGTCACTCATACCCAAAATTTTATCACACTCATTGAGGACATTGTCTCTAAGAATACGGATATCGTCCGTAATAGACTTGGCTGTAGTGAAATAGTTGCTGATGGTTTGTGTATCAGACTCACGCTTGGTTGCATAATCAAAATTAGCTTTGTTGAGTTCAGCATCTACTTGATCTAGTTGACGCTGGGTTGCTGAATCACTATTTTGTCCATCAGCACTCTCTCGTTGTACTTGTGCTTGTCTAAGCGCAAGACTACTGTCGGTGAGTGATTTTTCAATTCCTAATACGGTAGCATCATAGGAAATTCTGGCTTGTTCGAGAGCGGTTCAGGCTCTTTTGACCGCAAAGGTGTATGATCCATTGGTATCGTCTAGCTGGAGTAATAGTTGATTGGTAGTGACTGCGGTTCATAATTTTGGGGTGATACTTCTGACTCTCCCTGCAACCTGGCTAGAGATGATGATTTCTTGTCCAGCGGTTATTTTACCTGTTTTGAGCAATTCGGGGCGTTGGGTGAGTGACTGAGCAGTGATAGTTTCGACAAAAAATGGCAGTTTAGCAGGAGCTTCTACGACCTTGGGAGCTCCACAACCGCTCAGCAATAAGGAGGCACTAAGTACAAAGGGGACAATACGTTTCATAGAAATGGGATACATATGGATAAATTGTATCAATTATAGATATATTGACATAAAAAGCAAATTGTTTGCTATAAAAAAGCTTACCCGAGATCCTCGGATAAGCCAATTTAGTACTTCTTATTTCTTCCTTTACTCCACCTAGGTGGCTCTGGTTCAGTAATTTCTTCCATTTCCTCAGTAGGGTCATCCACGAGTATACCTGTCAGAAATGCACCTAGCAAGAATATAGTGATACATAGTACACCACCTATCACCCACAATGGCGATAGTACCCAATCCCATGACCAAGAAATAGTATTCGTGATTTTGAGTATGATGAGTATGAAGTATCCTATGCCAAGAAAGAACAAGAAGAAGTTAGTAATAGACTTCTTTAGCATATTTGTTGTTTATTCTTGACCAGTATATAGTTTATTTTATACAATTCAAGAACGGAAAATTACCCTTTGGTGTGTATCGTGAACATCCATTTGATAAGTTGTCCTCTCGTGATAGGAGCTTCCATATCAAGGAATTCTGAGGTACTAAACCATCCACGGGTGACTCAACTGATCATATAATTTTTGTATCGTGGAGTTGTGGTTTCCTCCTCCCAATGGTTCGCAAGTCTCATAAGCATAGCAAGCGCCTGACCTTTGGTAAGATTATTTTTGGGGTAAAACCATTCAGATGAGCCATTATTGAGTTTGCTATTGAAGATACCAAAGGTAAATGCTTCAACGACGTATGCTCTCAACGTCATATCGGTGCTTGCATCGAGATTTGCATCAAATCCCATAGGCAATACAATAGTTCCTTCTAGTCACAACACATCCTTGGCAAATGCCACAAACATTCTCGCTGATTCTTCTCTGAGGATGAGTGCGTCATATCTAAATTCATCGACGGTGTCATACTTACTAAGTCCTTGTTGATGAGCTCGTGAGACGAGTTGATCATCTGTTTCTTCATCTGTTGCACAAGGTCAGACATACTGAATAGATACTCCTGCAGATTCAGCCAAACATGCATTCCCATATGTTTCGAGAATGGGAGGACAAGGTGCTTGGATACACTGTACATTGAGAGCGCCACAGACAGGTACATATGCGTCGGTACATGCTTGTGGCTCTTCATCATCATCACTAGGACATGCTCCTTCGAAGACGATCACTACACCAGCGCCGAGTGCAGCACAGGCGTTTCCATAGGTTTCGCCATCACTACCACAAACAGGGGCGTATTCCATAGTACACGCTTTGTCTTCTTCGGGGAGTTGATGACAGAAATCATCATTTCCCATCGTATAGCCATTGGGACAAGTGGTACAACCTTCGTTGATTGCTCCATTGAGACAGTTACAAAAAGGCATAGCATCTGCTACGCACACGAGGCCATCCTCTTCTTGTGCATCAGTGATTTCACAAGCAGATCTAATAGTTCCTACAGGACAAATATCTGCACAGGTAGCTGAAGCATCCGGCATAAATGCAGGTACCGTTTCTTGTCCTTCGGGACATACACAGGTAGGATAGGTTTGTTTGGAAAGTCCATTATCACACGTAGTATCTATAGGAGCAATGTCGAGACCATTTGTTACGTGTCAGAGGAATAGTCCTCCCAACAAGATCAGCGAAACAACGTATTTCATGTACACATAAAAAAATATAAAAGAGATGATACTCTGAGTATACGTATCTATGAGAGACTAGCAAACCTTTCTGCAAAGAGAATACTGCGTCAGTTTACTGCGAGGAGTAGTCCGATTAAGAAAATTGTTTTATTTTATGCAATTACTTTCTGATCCATTTGATCCAAATGTGTTTAAATACATGCAATGAGAGGGTGGACAAGAGAAATAAGATTTAAGAATTTAGACTCCAGACTCCAGACTCCAGATATAGACTTGTGCGCTACCGCATTACTTACCTCGGAACATAGCTACGATATCAATTTCTGTGGTTCTGAGATTGTCTGTATAGAGTCTGCCTTTAGGTTGTGTGTACATGAAATTTACATCCAAAGCTTCATTACTTACTATAAAATTGTCGTGCGCATGACCAGACGCAGCACTTACATTTTTGGTATACACCTCACCAAAAACGTGCGCAAATGAGGTAAGTAAATTGTTGGTAAACGTTGACTGGAGTTCACTATCTAGAATAAAATTTGCTGCTAGCTTTCACTCCGGTGCAAGGAGCTGTTGGACACCATTGAAAAACTCGACCGTCGTCAATTCGTCGGGAATACTTTTGTCATTGTATGCATCCAAAACGATGAGATCATAGTGTATGTTTTGTTGGATTGCCTTATTGATAAACCATCTCGCTGACTCTGGATAAAAAACAATCTTGGGAGAGAGTGACTCGAAGAGAAAGTGTTCTTCTGCAATTGTTTTGACTTTGGGATCAATGTCTATGGTATCGATGCGTTCTACGTAGGGCAGTTGCGCAACTTCATATGGATAGACGAATCCTGCTGCACCTATCACCAAAATATGTTTAGGGCGATACTGCTCTGTTAGCGCAACAAAATTTCTAATATACTGAAAGGGACTCTTCATGGTCTTTGGGTTGATTCATGAAGACGCAGCACCATTCATCTGAAACAGACGAATAGGACCTCATCGTGCGTAGCCCTCCAAAATCTCTATAGTTTGATAGGCACTATCGAATTTATAGGTCAGATATGCGCTTGGTACTGGGAAGACGCGACTTCCAAACAAAGCAATCCCTATTCCCCCTATGAGCACTACCAAACTCCACCATCTATAATGCGGAAGCCACAAGAGCGCCACTGCCAGAAACAAACCGACTATCACGACAATGCCTGTCGCCTGTACACCAATTCGTTCAAAGAGAACCGTGCTTGTCAATACACTTCCCAAAAACGAACCAATAGTAGAAGCAAATAAAATAATTCCCGCAGATGCACCTTTGGAAGCTACTGGAAGGAGTTCTGTCAGGAGAGGAAGTGTTTGTGATGCCAAGAAGACTGGCATGAAGAAGAGGATAATTGCCGTCAAGAAAAGCGTAACTACATAATTGTCAACTGCACCAAGCATCCAACTCAAGAGAGGAGTAGCTTGCCCGAATGAGATGAATAGATACCACAATGCTGAGATCAAAAGATATATCCCCAAGACCTTCACAAGTTTATGCTTACTGACTTTGGTAGTAATCCAGCCTCCCACGTAATATCCAACGCTGAGTGCACACAAAATAATACCGAGATAGACAGAGGTCAAGATAATACTGCTTCCCACTAATGGAGCAGCCATTCTCAGGCCAATAATTTCAACAGCTAACGTTGAAAAGCCTTCGAGGAGAGCCACAAGATAGATAATTCGTTTCATAGATGAGAAATGAGGTAGAAAAACACCAGGTATTGTGTATAAGGTCATGTTTATAGTTTTTCGCTCCATGTACAAGAAATTTTCGCTTTCTCAATTGTCTCTGGTGAGTACCGGTTTTTTCACTAATCTCCAGACCGTAGTGGCAAAACAGAAATACACCTATTTCAAAGAGTTTGTGAGCGCTTGTGTTGCACAAGGAGATCGTCGATATTTTTTCGAGGCAAATAGTCCTTTTTTCCGTTTTCAGAAACTCCCCGAAGCAAAATACCGCTTTGTAGATGAAAAAGAAAAAATAGAATTGGTCGTATCCGAAGAGGAATTAGCACAATTACACACGTTGCTCATGGACAAGCATCGCGTCGTCTCTATGCAAAAGCAAAAGACCGTTGACCAACAATTATTCGAGGAATTTCAACACGGAGCATACCGTACTATCGCAGACAAACCGTACTTGGTCTATGATATTGAAACTACTTTTTCTGCTACCGCCTACAACAAACAGTTCTTTGAAATGGCATACGCACTTGATTCTGCTCACGAAGGAGACAAGGCAACACAATTTTATTATGTAGATGAAACTAATCTCCATAAATTCTGTGATCACCTATTGGCATATGATGGACGATTGATTGGCTATAATCACATCTGATTTGATAATCCCGTCATCCTCAAGAATGCATGATATTCTGATGCTGAAATAGCCTCACTCAATCAAAAAAGCATAGACCCTTTCCTCTTTCTCTATCGACTGACCGGCAGGAGAATGAGTCTCAATAGTGTTGCAAGTAGTCTGATTTCAGTTTGAAAAACATTAGCTTCAGGCAGAGAGTGAACACAACTACTCAAAGACTACAAAGAAACGTGAGACAAAAAAACACTTGAAAAAGTGAAAGCTTACTGCAAAAACGATGT
>CAZWFZ010000050.1:0-5245 GCA_964633455.1 uncultured Candidatus Peribacteria bacterium
CGGTGTGCCACATATTGGACACGCGTATACGTCATTTATTGCAGACGTGTTGGCGAGGACCAAACGCTTGCTGGGCTATGAGGTGAAATTTGCGACGGGGACGGATGAAAATGGGCAGAAGATGCTCCAGACCGCTGAGAAGGCAGGCAAAGAACTTCGTGCATTTCTCGATGAGATGGCAGCAGCGCACCAAGCTACTTGGGATACGTTATCGATTAGTTATACGGATTTCATTAGAACGACTGAGCCCCGTCATCATGCCTATGTGCAAGAAATGCTACAACGTACCCATGATGCAGGACATATTTATCAAGGCACCTATGAGTGATTATACTGCATCGGCTGTGAAGGCTACAAAAAAGAAGCGGATCTTGTCGACCGTGACGGACAACTTGTCTGTCCGGATCATCTCACGGAGCCAACACATATCCATGAGAAAAACTGGTTTTTCCGTCTAAGCAGCTTTCAGGAAGCATTGCAAGAATTGTATACAACCCGTCCTGAACGAGCAATTCCCCAAACCAGATTCAACGAAATAAAATCTTTCGTTGAGCAAGGCATAGAGGATTTTTCTATATCGAGAGAGGGGAGCAGTGTAGGTATTCCGTTGCCGTTTGACACAAACTCGGTCACCTATATTTGGTTTGATGCCTTGTATAATTATCTGACCGTCTGTCAGGGTGGGGACGAAGGCTTTTGGCAGGACGGTGAAGTGGTGCATGTGATTGGCAAAGATATTGGGCGTTTCCATGCTATCTATCGGCCCGCTATGCTCATGGCAGTTGGCCATAAACTCCCTGACCAGCTGATTATTAACGGGCATTTCACCATCGATGGTCAAAAAATAAGTAAATCATTGGGTAATGTACTCGTCCCTGAAGAACTTATAGAAGCTCATGGCAGAGATGCGTTGCTCTATTATTTATTCAGCGATATCAAAATCGGCAACGATGGTGATTTCAGTCAAGAGAGATTTTTGAGTACCAAAGAAAATTTGCTCAAAAAAGGTCGAGGCAACCTCGTTTCGAGAGTGTTTAATCTAGCGACGAAATTTGAAGTAACGCAATTTATGTATACAGATGCAGATCAGGCACTACTTGATCAAGCACTAGCAGAGCTAGGTCTCAACGACCATGTCTTGCTCTGAGCGTGTTTGCATTGAGAGATCCCTTCCATGCTCAACACCTGGGCTAACAATGCAGATCTCATGCAATATACCAGGCAGCGATTTGAGCTTGTCCAATTGGGCAACAAACTCGTCGATATGACCAAACCGCGAGAGATGGCGAAAACCGATCTGCCAGGCGCACAACACCATATTGCCCTTATCCTTTGGCTTATCAAAAATACCGCACTCCTTGCCTTCCCCTTCCTGCTTGAATCTACGGAGAAATTCAAGGCGCTCTTTGCTCGATCTCATCCGTCTTGGTCCACCATCTCTTCTGCCCAGACCTCTACCGACCTCTCCACCCTCATCGCCGAGCGCCAGGGGAGCGTGGTGATTACCGCAGGACATTTATACTAGAAATAAGATTTTAGACTTAAGAATTGAGAAGCAAAACTTTTTTTAGAAGACTGCAACTAGCGAATCATCAGGTGCTTTTTCAAAGGCATATAACGCTTCATAGGCGATTTTGTAGAGTTCGCTATCTTGTGTGCCGACAGCGAATTCAATGCGATCGCAGTTATATTTGCGATAGGTTGTTCTTGCATGATTGAGCGCTTGGGTAGCAATACCTAATCTTCTTTTTTGAGGTAGCACAAAAAGATCAAATAATTCGAGGGTAGTATGGTTACGGATTTCACCAGAATAGTAGGCTACTGGACTGTTTATCTCATCTTTGAGGAGCATAAAAATATGATCAGACCATCTTGCCATCATTGCTTCGGCTCTCGTATCAACATCAGCATTTCAAAGTCTTTCTGCCATCAACTCCGCACAAGCCATCATATCTTCGTAGCTAGCAGTTCCATCTATTTGCGTATACGTGAGATTTTTCATCCAGTAAACAATACTAAAACTAGTTCTTTTTTATGTAAGTCAATGGTGATTGCAACTCATAGTTTTCTAAAAAAAACCACCTCTGAAACAGAGGTGGAGCAGTAAGCAGATTAGTACAAATTGTCGTACGCATCGAGGTCACGCTGAACGCTCTCGATCATATTTTTCCAGACCAAAGCTGCTACCACTATTGTTCCAAGTACAACTCCTACCATAGGCAAGGATTTTTGACGGTGAACAAAATTTTAACGGTGAAACATATGAATTTTGCACTCAAAGAGTGCTTTTCCAAGCTCATCGATGAAGCTTTGGATTTTTTCCTTTGTTTTGGGCGAAATTTTGCGGAATAATTTCATTTTTCAGAGGTTTTTTGTATTTTTCTTTATCCTTTTCCTCATAATAGTCAAGCCATTTAACACAAAATAATGTTTTTGCAAAGAGTCAAAGCTAAAAAAGTCCCCCAAAATTTGCATCTCCCGCCTGAGAAGGATATACTAGACCTGAGGAGATTATGGACTGATTTTAAGATATTGACATTGTATTATTATGTTGAAAAGTATTTTGCATATTGCTGAGGCCTTGGGACATCGTCTGGCGCACACGTCGTGAGCTAAGGATGACCATGTTGTATCTACTCCCAAACCTGCTACGGTCTCCGTAGGGGGCACCGCCTATGTGACCTTCGAAATCAAACCCTACAAAGAAAATGAACTTGGCTATTCACATTGGCAAGGATTTTTGGCGAATTTTTCAAGCATTTCGCATCCCATTTATTTCAGCTTGAGAGGCAACAAGTCGTCCATTCGTATGTATTTACATGTCCCTGCGCAGTACGCTGGGTATGTAGAAAATGTCTTTTATGCAAGCTTCCCTACGACAGATGTGACCGAGATGGAGACCGCATACGATATAGGCACGCAGGGCTATACGCATGTGAAGTTTTCTCCTGATTGCAGTTTTTATGATACGAGTGAATTTTCGAAAGGAGGCACCTATGTCGATCCGTTCAAAGATATTTTGACCAGCTTCCAAGCCGTTCCTACTGAAGGAGAAATGGTCATTTTGTATGAGAATACGTTTGATTTCCATGATTCCTTTTGGAAGAAGTTTAAACAAAACCTCAAAAAACTGGGTGGACTCTTGCTCGGTCAAGGATGGTGAAAATCCGATGCGGAGGTCAAAGATGATCAACACGCTGCACAAATAAAAAAAGTAGAAAGAGACGTCGAGTTCGCACTCCGTGTCAAAGTAGATGGACTCACCAAACATATGCATGACCGTGTTTTGGATGATGTGTTGCATGTGTATGATAAACTCATTTATGAAGGGAAACTTTCTTTTGCCAAAACCAAACAACCAACCTATGCGAACATGAGTCAGTTCATCAACTTTTTCCATATCCCTACCAAAGCAAATCTCAACAATAGTTTGCACTATACGGAGTACCGCAAATTACCGCCACCAATGCAGTTACCCAATGTAGCAAACTCCGAAAAGAATAATGTGACGTTACTCGGTACGACCGACTACAAAGGCAAACCCCAAAAATTTGGTATCAGAAAAGAAGATAAATTTAGACATATCTATATTGTAGGTAAAACGGGTACCGGTAAGTCTACCTTTATGTCCAACATGGTGAGGAGTGATATGCTCACCAACCAAGGGCTCGCGGTGGTTGATCCGCATGGAGATTTGATCGAAGAAGTCATGGCACATATTCCCAGTCGACGTACCAATGATGTCGTGATTTTCGATGTGAGTGACACCGCCTATCCTGTAGGCTTCAACGTCCTCGAATACGAGAAAGAAGAAGAAAAAAATCTCGTAGCGTCAGGTGTAGTATCGATTTTCAAAAAACTGTATTGAAATAGTTGGGGACCGAGATTGGAATATATTTTGAGAAATGTGATGTTGTCTATCTTGGAATATCCGAACGCATCGTTGTTGCATGTCGCGAGAATGTTGACCGACAAAAATTTTAGAGAAGATGTTTTGCGTAATGTGCAAGACCCTATCGTCCTCAAATTCCGACGTAGCGAATATGACAAATGGAACGATAACCAAAGGAACGAAGCGGTAGGACCGATTACCAACAAAATTGGACAGTTCTTGTCTTCGAGTATCGTCAGAAATATTTTTGCGCAACCCAAGAGTAAAATCAATATTAGAAAGATTATGGATGAAGGTAAAATCTTGTTGATCAATTTGTCAAAAGGTAAAATCGGTGAGGATAGCGCAGCGATGATTGGATCATTTCTCGTGACGAAGTTCCAGATCGATGCGATGTCGAGAGCGGATATAGATTTCAGAGACAGAAGAGACTTTTATTTGTACATCGACGAGTTTCAAAACTTTGCAACTGATTCGTTCGAGAGTATTTTGTCCGAAGCGAGAAAGTATCGTTTGTCGTTGATTGTTGCTAATCAGTATACCTCACAGATTGCAGAGAATGTGAGAAATGCGATCTTTGGTAACGTGGGTACGATTGTTTCCTTTGGTTTGTGATATGATGATGCGACGATGATGTCCTCACAGTTCAAGGACCTCATTACGCCAAATGATTTACTTTCATTACCCAAGTTTACGGCGTATACGAAATTGATGGTCGATGGCGTGACGTCAGATCCGTTTAGTATGAAGACCTTCCCATTGCCGAGACCTGAAATGTCTGATGAGATCAAAGAGAAAATGAGAGCACAATCTAGACAGCGCTACACGATGGAAAAAGATAAGCTCGAAAAACTTCTCAAAGTACGATCCGAAAAACAATTTACCGAAGCAGAAAAAATTGCTGAAAAATCCCAAGTAGAATCCAAAAAAGAAGATGGGACCACCTACAGCGTGAGCGATCTCAAAATTGGCGACACCTACGAAGGCTACGTCAAACTCAAATACAACTATGGTATCTTCGTCACCTACAAGTGAGTAGAGGGACTTCTCCATAAATCTGAAATCGCTATGCCCGCGAACATCACCGAAGAACAATGGAAGGACCTCCACCAAATCGGCGACAAAATCCGCGTCATGGTCAAAGGCTTCAAAGAGATAGAAGGTGTGAAGAGAGTGGTGTGGACGCAGAAGTAGGCCACTCAATTGCGCCCCCTTTTATGAAAGGGGGAAGGCTCGCTTCGCGAGCCAGGGGGATTTTTTGCTGGAGGGATGCACCCTAAAGGGTATAAAAATCCAGGAGACTTAAGAATTGAGAAACCAGAAACCAGATTCCAGAAGTATGTATCCCCGTCA
>CAZWFZ010000050.1:5345-7664 GCA_964633455.1 uncultured Candidatus Peribacteria bacterium
AGACTTAAGAATTGAGAAACCAGAAACCAGATTCCAGAAGTATGTATCCCCGTCATTGCGAGGAGCCGTAGGCGACGTGGCAATCCACCAAGAATTTAGACTCCAGAAGCTAAATTCTGGAGTCTATTTTCTATATCCCCTTTTCCTCAATCATTCCTTTGAGATCTGCAATTAATATTTCTTTGGGCGAGACGCCCTCGATGGTTTTTTGATAGAGTGTAATTGTTGCTTGGTTTGCTCATCGTGCTTGCAAGAGGGCAGTGTTTCCTCAGGCTACGGCGTGAGGATATTTTTGAGCTAAGAGAAGCAAGAGTTCGGTGATGAAACGATCAGGAGGGAGTGAGAGGAGGTGGTCGGTGAGCGCATGCTGCGAACGTTGGTGTTTTTTTCGTACGAGCACAAGACTCACTATACATCCGATGAGCAAGAGGGAAATGAGTATGAGTTTGCCCACGACGAGATAGCTTCGTTTGCTGACAAAGGGGAGAGCGGGTCCGTAGAGTTCTATCGTCGATGCCATTAGATGCCGAGCAGTACTAAAAAGAGTCGTCGTCGTTCGTTTTTGGAGTCGACAACAGAAGTAGTGGTTGCTAGATTGTCGGTGAGTTGTGCAGGTGCAATGACTTTGAAACCTTGTGCACTGATGCGTGAGTTGGGATTGGTATCTACGATGATCACGGAACGATATGTAGAGGCGAGAGACGTGAGTTGTTGTGATCGCTCCGACTGCCAGGTGAGGAGTGAGCTATCCGTGAGGAAAATAAGTTGTGCATCTGGAGTGACCTGTTTTTTGAGGAGATTGATGGTGAGTACAAGTGATATCAATGACTCCTGCGCTGCGAGCTGAGGAAACAAGGGAAGTGCTGTGAGGAGACTTGCGGTGTCGCTCGTATCGGGTACGAGATAGAGTGGTTCATCGCTCGCACGTATGATTCATACGGGAGCACTGATCGTACGAGACGAAAGCGTATCGGCTATGCGTGCATAGAGTGCGCTGAGTTGATTTGAGGCAACCAATTGAGCATCATGCGTGACGACAAACACCACAGGTGCGGTGGTCGGTTGGGTATCTGCAAATGCATGACGCAACAAAACTCCTCAGCCTATACACAACAGGCAGATTTGTAGTAAGAGGAGATAGGCAAGGCGACGAGCGGTCACGTGGCAGAGACACAAATAAAAGAGCAGGGGTATTTTATGAAAAGAGCTTGGGATTGGTAGACAAAATTACGGAGTAACGATGTCGTTGGCAAGCAGGACGTGGAATGCATCGATCATGTGTTGAGTGGTGTCGATGCGAATGTCTGGATTTTTGTGACTGATACGAATTGCTCCTGCTAGAGTTGCTGGAGATGTTTGGCCGTATTGTAAACGCATGAGGTTTTGAGATGCGAGCAAAATTGCGTCAGTATATTTTTGGACATGCAGGGTATCTCCTAGTTCTTGTGCAAGAAGCTGAGCGTAGACGAGTCATTCCAAAAAGACGCCGTCCGATGCGCTATGCGGAGAACCATACTGTGGGAATTGTGGATTATAAAATCTTCATATAAATTGTGGGGTGGTAGTATCTGTATGGAGCATTTCATCAATTAGTTTATCGTTGAGAAGGAAGATCGCGTCCGCATATTTTTTTTCTTGGGTGATCTGATAAGCATGATACAAAGAGATCGTATGTCGAGGCACATACGCAGGATAATAATTTTCTTCTATTTGTTCGACATATGCTTGCAGATAATAATCTTGGGAGAGCAGGGCTACGTCGCGTCGTTTGGTGTTGTTGGTTTTGAGATAGTATTCAAGCAATGCCAAAATGCCTTCGCCCGAATAAAAGGTCAGTAAGTAGTCTTCGTCATACTTGTAGGTAGGTGCTTTGTACCAAGCATGAAACGAACCATCGGGTTTTTGGAGTGAGAGCATGGTGTTTGCTAGTTTCTCTGCATGACCACTATATTGTTCGAAGTGAGGGCTAGCTACCAAAGTTCTCAAGAGCATTGCGATACCTCAGAGTTTGGATTTGTTGGCAAGTTCTACCGATGCTCCTGTACCGTGATCTTTGTAGAGTGCTCTCAGCACATAGGCGAGATTTTTTTGATGGAGAGGAAGGAGTGAAGGATCTTCGCTCGCTAACTGAGCAAGTAGTCTCGAGGCCATGAGCTGACGAATGTCATTGTTGGTAGTTGTGTAGGTTCAGGAGGTTGGCGAGTACTGATAATAAAAACTCCCGTTTTCTTTGAGATTGGAGGTGAGCCAGGTGATTGCAAGATCATGCGCTGATTTGAGTGATGTAGGTGTGAGAGGAATGTTTCCCGTGGGTATGGT
>CAZWFZ010000051.1:0-7305 GCA_964633455.1 uncultured Candidatus Peribacteria bacterium
ACTTCACGTGGCGTCAGTCCAAACTGTTGGAGACGATTTCGATCTAGGGTAAACACAAACTGGCCTGGGGTACCTTTGCTTGAATTGGACACATTCTTGGTGCCTGGGATTCCCTTGACGGCTAGCTCTATCTCTTTGGAAGTAGCAATCAGTTGCTCCAAGTACTCATTGGAAGTTGCTATGAGTTTGATACCAATCGCAGAACTACCTGGAGGCCCCTTTGCTTGGATATCAGAATTGATCGTATATCCTTGTGAGACCAACGGTTGCAATGCTTTTTGAATTTCCTCCTCTACTTCAAAACTTGTTTTCATACCTTTTCTCTCTGAGGGCTTGAGTAACTCTACGTTCACATCGATACTATCTTGATTGACCGTCCATTGATACGCACGAATTTCTGGATAGATAGACACCGCTGCTTCAATCTGAGGAAGCAATGTCTTGAGCACTTCCTCATTGGTACCTGGTTTCGCTTGGATAGTGAGTGAGAGAAAAGGATTATCTTCAGATGGGAAGAGTTCAAATCACAAACGTGAGCCAAGTAATACAAACGATAAGATAGTGGCTACGAGGGGAAACAAGATCGCAAGCAACTTCCTTTTGGGTGATGCCATGAGCCAGTGCATCTTCGCAATATACCAATCGGTGATGCCATTGATAATACGGTCACGTCTGTTTTGTTGTGCCAAAAATACTTCTGTTTTACCTTTTCTTTCTTCTTCAAGGACTTCTCTTTCTTCAACAGACAAATACTCTTCTTCGATAACTCCTCTCAAAAAGGTCTTCTTTTTGCCCGTAAGTTTGTAGTACAATGCAGAGTTTACGGTCAGTGAAACTGCCAAACCAGCTACAAGCGTTGAAAAAATAGTGATAGGAATATACGCGAGAAACTTTCACAATATTCCTGGCAAGGACAACATAGGAATATACACGATACATGCAGTCGCAGTCGATGCAATCAAGGGGATACTAAACTCCCTGACAGAAAGCAAGATAGCTGAAGTTGCATTGTAGCCGGCTTTCATTTTCTCATACGCACCTTGGATGATCACCGTCGTCGTATCAATGGCGATTCCTAGACATATAATGAAACTGAAGTTCGTCAAAAAGTTGAGCGAGTTACCGAGTAACTGCAATACAATGAACGAAATCATAAATGCCAACGGCAACGACACCGTCGCAATGAGTGACTCCTTCCATCCCAAATACAAGAGAATGGAGATGAAGACAATGAGCAATGTCTCAGCAGCGTTAGCCGACAGTTCACGATAATCATCACGAATCAGTTCAGCCATATCCTGCACATACGTATGCTTCAATCATGCAAATCACAAGGTAGCCAGTTCTTGTTCAATGACTACTTTAGCATTCTCAGCTGAGGTGAAAATATTCTCGCCCGCTTGCTTGTTGATCACGAGTGATACCAAGACATTTCCCGTGACGCCGAAACTTCCTGCTCCTCTCTGGCGCTCATCGACGGGGTCTACCGAAATCTGTGCCACTTGCTCGAGTGGTATGGGTCCTGCAATAGTCGTCAACGGAACGGTACGCAACTGCTCCACCGATGTAATTTCTCCCTGCATTCTCACATCATAATCGAGCTCGCCGACGACAAAATTGCCGAGCGGTTGGTTTATATTGTAGGCACGAATTGTTTGCGCAATTTGATTGAGGGACAATCCCATTTGATCAGCCTTAGCTTGATCAACAGCTACTTGTATTTCTTGTTCAGCTTTACCATCGATGTCTATTCTATTGATGCCTCCCTTACCTTCGAGACGATGTTTGAGCTCTTGCGCTTTACGTTGCATATATTGCTGACTGTACGTGTTCGCATCTCCATAGAGTAACAACGTAAAGATCTTTTCATTATCGGTCGACAGGGCAGATACTTGCGGATCATTAGCATCTGCAGGCAAATCAGCCTTATCTACGGCATCTTTGATATCAACGAGTGCCTTGCTCTCCTCCGCATCGGTCTCGAGTTCTGCGGTAATAAAAGAAATGCCCTGATTACTGGTCGAACTAATCTTCTTGATCGCATCGATATCTTTGATCTCTGCTTCGATATGCTGAGTAATCAGCGTGTCTATATCCACGGGATTGACGCCTGGATAGCTCGTCACGATGGAGATAATACCAAACTTGATAGTAGGGCTAGATTCTTTTGGAATGCTCACAAGCGCGAAACTTCCCAAAAAGATAATCAACGCCATCACCAAAAAAGATATCCTCCAATATCTCACCCAAAAGCCAAAAAATCCTTTTGACCACTCCAATTGACGTTTACTAAACTCTGCCATCCTCCCGCAATATATAACAAATAAACAATAGGTTCATTGTAAGGAAAACCCGTATTTTCTCCCAAAACATACGCATCACTCTAGCCATTTTGTTTCTAAAAACAAGATGAGTATGTATTTCATATTGACTATATAGGTAAGATGCATATAAACTATTTGTAAACACAAAAACCATGGAAAAGCAATTACCAACGATCATTAGCATTATTACGAACAAAGATGGTACCTATACGGGTGACCTCAAAGTATACTTCCGCATCATTATGCGAGCTCCCAATGTACTCAATCCCTACCATGGGATACGACATATGTTGCATGTCTTGTGGGAGTGTTATGTAGGGGCAATTGCCCTCGGTATCGACGGAGATAAACTCAGATGCTTGCTCATCGCTGCGCTCTTTCATGACTATGATCATACGGGACAACCGGGTGATGATAGTATAAACATCGAACGTGCCGTCGCAGGTATGAAAGCACATCTTCTACCCGAAGACAAAAAACATGAAACGAAAATTGAAAGTTTGATTAGATGTACCGAGTATCCCCATAGCGGTGATCCTTCGTCCAATCTCCATGCGTTGTTGCGGGATGTTGACCTTGCGCAAGGGTTGAGTGAAAGCTGGATTGAACTGATCCTCTTTCGTCTCTCTCAAGAAAAAGGAAACACCATGGAGAATATGCTCGAACAGCAAGAACGATTTCTCTATAATTTGTCTAATCAGTTCCAAACCAACTGGGCAAAAAGATATTTCTCCACTGCCATCTCCAACCGTCTCATCGAAGTTCGTGAGATGATAGAGGTATTAACGTAAAAATTATTAACAAGAAATTAAAATAGTATGAAAAAGAAAAAATTGCTCTCATTAAAAACTGTCATGGACAGTGAAATCAAAGGAATAACCTGGGAAAACGTCCATGTGCTAGGAAAGAATAATATTCGACAACTCGTGAAAAGTCTTCGAGAAGCTCTGCGGGAATACAAAAAACTGTCAACAGAGCTCTTGCAACCGTACAAGCAGGTTGTGCGATATACACCTGAAAACAAAGAAAAACGTTTGCTAGAGGCTACTATTCAGTGTCTCTATCAACATCGCAAAAAGATTATTGATCATCTAGTAGTGATCTCAAAGAAACTACCTGCTATGCCTACATTTCCTTGCCTGGCTAAACTACCACTCACCTTTGGTGAAACATTCTACCAGTTTGATTATGCTAAAGGAGTTTGGGTAGACAAGTTCTACTTCTACTGCTTTCCAAGTAGTCATCTCTTTCCAAGTAGTCGTCTCTATGAGAAATGGATTTCACTAACAGAACTTAGGTTACTCCAACAGCAAAAGAAGAATAAACCTTTTCTTGCGCTATGGAAAAAGCAAGAACCCAAAGGCTATAATCTCAATGTACTACTAGCGATATTGCTACCGACAGAGGAAGAAATGCTTGAAAAGCGTATAGCTATCGCCACTGCAAATATGCAGTCGCCAGAATTCAGTGAGGTCAAAGATAATTTGGCAATACTCATTTTGCAAGATAAGGAACGTTTAGACGTTTTAAGAAAAGATAATTAGTAACAAGAAAAATTTTAAAACAAGATTATGAAACAAAAACTTATGTCGTTGGATCGTGCCTTTTTGGGTGCAATTCCTTGGCTCAGCTGGGAAAGTGTTCAAGTGATTGGCAAAAACAACATGCAGTATCTCATTACAGCAATGCGTGCCATCCTCAAAGAGGGTGCGGAAAACCATACAACTGAAGGAAACATACTCATGAATTTTCCATTGGGAAGTCCTGAGCACGAAGAACTGAAGTTACTCACTGCTCTGTATTTGCATATGCATGACTCACGTCATGTTGTCCTGGCAGAATTGGTCACCATCAGTAAAGATTTACCTGACATGCCACAACTACCTGGATTCGGTAAAAGCGAGTTTGCCCAGGGTGAACCCTACTACAAATGGAGACCTGTTGAAAACAACTGGGACCTACGTTTTTATGTAGAATCAGATCATGGGTCTCTCATTTCCTTTACACAGGCGAGACTGCTTCAAGCACAGAAAGACAACACAGCATTCATCTCTATCTGGAAAGAACAAGCATCTCATCCAGACTGGGACATGCTCCTTGCACTCGAATTGCCAACGCAAGAAGAAGTGAACAAACAGCTTGAAACGTTTGTGACGGAACATATGTTTGATCCACGTAAAATAGTGGATCTCCACAAACAAAGGGTATACGAATCGTTTGAAGATCTACAACATATGACAAAAAGCTAAATTATTATGAAAAAGAAAGAATTATTGTCACTCAAAGTGCTTCTCAATGGTGAAGCACCAAAACTCACCTGGGAAAACGTGGGTGTCATCGGAAAGAACAATATCACCTATCTCATTGCGATGATCAATGAGGAAGTGATAGCACCTATAGAAGGTGATTACAAAGATCTGAAAAAAGAGTTACTCACATATCGTCAAGATGCAATTGCAAGCAAAGAACTCAGCGATGAGCTTAACCTATGCAAACGCAAATTGGAGAATCGCAAAAAGTGTGTCCAAGAGCTTCGTACCATTGCTCAGACTGCCACTCTCATGCCTTGTCTCGTATCTATGCAAGGATACAAAAAATGGCGTTTGGGAGAACCTGTCATCTATGTATGGAAAGGTAAGTGGCGCTATGGTTTTCTCTTGCATGCTCATAGTGCACAAGCGTGTATCCTGCGATGCAAAAAGGATTTTGATGGTCAACAAATGCTGGTATATGCTTATGTAGAAACCGCAAGCTGGATATCACTCTCTGATGCCAGACTCTTGCAGAAACAACAAGACAACAAAGAGTTTATGGAGCTTTGGCAACAATCCAGACTTAGTGGTGTCTTCTATGGAAACTATCATGATGAACTGGCAAAACTACTTACGATGTCACTCTGTACTCCCAAAGAAGTACTTGCACTGCGCAAAGCGAGCAAAAAAACTTTTCTCAAAAAGCAGAAGAAGAAAAGTGAAGAGTTCGGGGCAACAAAATATGCACGTGAATTTGTTGAAAAAATAAAATCATAAGCCATGCAACCAGAAACAATTTTGGCTATTCTGTGCTTAGTCACCGTACTCGTGGAATACATCCATGCCAAGGACGAACAGTACTACGCTTTTGCTCGAGGGAAAGATCCCACTTTCAGTGGGATTGACTTCAGTGGGAGAGCACAACTCGGTAGCTCATCCAAAGTGGAAAGCGCCTTTCTTGCCTTCAAGGCAATGATGCGTGTTATGTTCATCATGTTAGCAATTTTCATATTGCCCTATGCCTTCACCAAGCTCATCGGATATGTGCTAATTGGAATCTACTTCCTCTATCAGCATCATCATCTCTATGAGTGGTTACTCCTCAAGAAGGAGAATCACGGCAGACGAACTGCCTGGATGTTCACCCCGATTACGATCGTGTGGTGGTGGCAGGTAGTAAAAATGATACTGGTGTACTTTTCGACATAGCAGAAGTAAGGAATCCTTACTTCATGCTGATCTCTCCATATTGGAGAGATTTTTTTTATGGAAGAAAATAATTGACTTTATTATTCAAATATCTACTATACACTAAACAAATTAAATTACATATGTCTCGTACAAAACAAAAACAGAAATTAACTCACGTAGATGAGCAAATCATTAGATGCAAAAACTTCTTTCAGAAAATGTTACAGAAAACAACCATCTACAAAGCGGATGTGATTAGCTTGAAACAACAAGCACGTGTCTTGTCTGAGCTTGATGAGGGCTATAGATCGCTCTACAGTCGGATCACCACGCAAGTCAATGGCATGCGAAATGGTAATCTCAGTCCAGAACGAAGAGAAAAAGTAGATACTCTTTTCAACGAGTATTTTGCATAAAAAGGTAAGTTTTGGTTGTTAGCATCCTGTGCTGACGGTCTCCCCTGCACTTCAGGGGGGATTTTTTTTAAAAAAATCCTGCCGTATACGACAGGAAATAATTTTTCAGTATTCTTTATGTGTGCTACTGTTTCTCAAGGAAAGTAGAGAACAATGCCGTCAGCTCTTCTGGTTTTGGCAACGTGGCAATCCAATCTTGGGGAATTGATTTGAGACCATAGCAGACACCTGCTACACCACCTGCCACGCAACCCGTGGTATCGGTATCCTCACCAAGGTTGACCGCTTTGAGGACGCAATCAGCAAACGTATCCGTCGTCAACAAACACCACAAGGATGCCGTCAACGTATCGATCACATAGCCACCTGATTTAATTTTGGATATTGGCCACTGCGGAAGATCTCCTGCGAGGAGTTCTTGAAAATCCTCAGTCTCAACATGTGCTCCATACGTTGCTTGGAAACTACGACAGGTACGCTCATAAGCAATGAGCTTAGGAAATCCTCTCATCAACTCCCTCACCATCATACCATAAAACACACACGCCATCTGTGAACGATAATGCCTATGGGTAATGGATGAAGCACGACTGATACGATCAATAAAGGTAGCATCATCTTCAAACAATGAAGCAAGTACTACCGGCAAGATACGCATTAGGGATCCATTCCCATTGTCTGTGGGATCTGCGCCGCCTGCTCTCTCTGCTGACATGCCCAGTTCCCTACGACGCAAAGCAGCCTTGGTTGCATTCCCAATATCAAACACTACTCCATGTGAAGTCCAGTGTGCTTTTCTGTACCAGTCGAGGAAACGTTCGCTCATATCCTGTGTATCGAATCCTTTTTCATTCAGACTTTCCACAGAACACAACAACAATGCTCCATCATCAGACCATGCACCCGCTGGCTGGTTGTGGGTACCGAACCCGCGCATATCTACGACAGGATCAAGCACCCTAGCAGCACGCGTAGTAAATTCAACCGGCACACCAAGTGCATCACCGACCAGAGAGCCATACAAGCCCCCTAAAGTATTATTTCTCATATTTCTTGTTTTTTAATGATCAAACAGAAAATACTATACCAATGTTTTATTATTTGTCAATAAATATTTTTTTA
>CAZWFZ010000052.1:0-1452 GCA_964633455.1 uncultured Candidatus Peribacteria bacterium
GGGCGGAGTTTTTCCATGGTGATGAGTTGGGTAAAAGAGGATAAAATAATATATGTATTTGTCTTTGTTTGTCAATGAATGAAATTTACACTAAAACGTCTTGTTTCTGCGTGCCTGCCACCCCGAAGATGTTTTTGAAGAGCTCGACCCTGGTTTTTTCTCCAACTGCTTTGGTGGGGTTGTCTGAGAGTTTCACACAAGACATTCGTGATCCATCAGCTCTTTGCACCTCTGCGGGCTTCACGACCACAGAGAAAGAACCAAACTTTCCAAAGGGTTCTTCAGCTCTCGGCCATGTGCCAGCGGTGTTATTCGTCAGGTTAGTCCCGATACCAAACGTCAGTAATCCCAGTTTATCTTGGTGCTTGCGGAAGATATCAATACTGCTTTGAGCAGTCAGTCCATCGCTTGGGATTCCCATTTTCGTCTGCGGATCGAGGTTATGCTTCTTGAGGAATTCTACATACTCTGGGATAGCTATGATCGGATCTTTGGAATCAAATCTGCATCCTGTATGCGTTGCTGCGATATCATCAGGGCAGTTATCGAAGTAGAAACTAGAACCATAGGTGTCGGGGAGAAGGATTGCTAGTTCAGGGAAGTGCTTTGCTCGTTGTCTGTCTATATCGTACATACGTTGGATTATCTCTTGAGGATCATCATGGAGAGAGATCGGAATCATGCGTAGCTCGTGTGCATTGGTGCCTTTGGGATTATTTTGCTCAAATTCACGTGAGAGGAGCACATTACTTGTACCTACGCATTGGGTAGGGATGCTTTGTGATAAGATAGCAAAGACAGCCCTTTGATAATCGGTGCTTGCACTTCTTCTCGTCCCAAACTCTGAGAAGGTGAGTGCAGGTTCCTGTTTGAAGATAGCGATATCTTGATAGAGCCTATGCATAGACTCATTAATAATCTGATTGAATTCACTCGTGGAGAGTTTTGCTTTCTTGATATAATGGTAGAGGTAGAGACTGTTGATGATTTTGAGTCCATAAATTTCCCGCATCGTAGAGGTGGATCGAGGTCAGATGAATTCGAGCGTATAGTTATTGGTTGCGTCTATACCGATCTTGTAGTCAGGCAGACGGAATGTTTTGAGAAATTGGAGTGTTTCCTCTTTGAAGAGCGGTATACCTTTTTTGGTGGTCATACCTCTGAGATAGGAGAGATCTGCTTCAGAGACTCATTGAATAGACTTAGTTGCTTCTAACTGTTCTTGGAGAGCAGTGAGAGGAATCACTTCAGCTGTTCTAATGCCCTTGCTTCTAATGGTCATCTGTCGTTTGACGTTGAGATCTTTGTACTCGGGGTTTGCAAGTATGAAATCGAGCATCAAGAATTTATAGACATCGGTGTTGAGGAGATTATCTACTTCTGCTTCATCTCTGGCAGCAGCGAAGAAATCGGTAGGAGTGTAGAGGTTGGTGTGGTTCATGGGAAGTAAGA
>CAZWFZ010000052.1:1552-7156 GCA_964633455.1 uncultured Candidatus Peribacteria bacterium
GCAGCGAAGAAATCGGTAGGAGTGTAGAGGTTGGTGTGGTTCATGGGAAGTAAGATTTAAGAAATAAGAGACCCTCACCCTACCCTCTCCCAAACGCTCACGATGTTCGCTGGGAGAGGGAAAGTACAGGGTTGGCAATCGAAGCACCGGAGGGTTAAGCGGTGACGGGGGCGAATATTTCTGCAAGTTGTGTCTTGGAAATCAGTTGGACGCCGTGGTGTTTCCATTTGGTGAGCATATGTTCGGTGGTTTCTGGTGCTACACCAGCGATTGCTTCCGCTACGACATAAGTGGTATATCCTGCTTTGACTGCATCCAATGCGGTGAGTCCTACGCAGTAGTCGGTTGCCACTCAGGTGATGATTACGGTATCAATACCATCTGCTTTGAGTTGTCTATCGAGTTTGCCGTTGGTGAATCAGCTGTATTCTTCGGTGTGTGCATGGGTACCTTTGATAATCTTTCTATCGAATTGTTCTGGAGTTAGTGGTGGCATAAGATCAACACCAGGAGTATTTTCTATAGAATGATCCGGTCGAAGCATTTGTGCACCATTAGTTGCAAGATGCGCTTTGAGTTCATCGAGGGTAAATTCTGCTTTTGGTCCAATCCCATGATTATCGCTTGTCCGAGCATCTACTTCTTCTTTGGTCAGTAAGGTGAAGGGGGCTTTAGCAACGTAATTACTAGCGAGAGAGAGATGACCATGGGGATGTTCTTCCAAAACATTGTAGAGGAGTCATCCTGCTTGTTTGATGATCGTAAGCAATGCATGTGTTTCTGTTGCTACTTTTTCTCCTCCTGAGACATACAACTCATTGAGTGATGCATCTTCGAAGGTCCTGGTGTTATCCACGCTCAAGAGAGCAATGTTGGTAGAAGTGGTTGTCATGTTGGTGTAATAATGTAATAAATACAATAAGTAAGAGCCAAAAGAAAGTTGCCATGGAAGGCAGTGTTCTCGAGCTGTAATTGTTATATATACATTTACTCTCTAATTGCAAGAGGAAAATCAAATATCCAAATAATCAAATACCCAAATATGTGAAATGGGGATTATTGGCTTACTGAGACATATATCTAACGGAGTAGTATATGCACAAAAGCGTGTATGTCGACCGATACAAATGTACATATCAACTTTTACCATCGTTTCCTGGATACTTCGTCCCTACAATCCTCAGTATGACGAGGTATGTGTTATCTTCACACGCTGATATATTCCCGACCGTGATCCTTGAACCACTTGGGATCATACAGGTTTCTTCCGTCGACAAGATTTGGTTGAGTAACATGATTTTTTGCTTCGGTTCGATCTATTGTACGAAACTGTTTTCGTTCGGTGAGGACCACGACACAATCACTTCCGGTGAGACATTCAGTTTCGCTATTGGTGTAGGTCAGATCTGGATAAAAGGTGCAGAAGTTATTCATCGCTTGCGGATCGTAGACGCGCAAGGTTGCACCTTTGGCAATGAGTGCATCTACGACCGTGAGAGAAGATGCATATCTGATGTCATCTGTATCAGATTTGAATGCAAGTCACAGGATCGCTATAGTTTTGCCAGCGCAATCAGGCACAAGTGACAATACTTTATCGACAATGCTTTTCTTCTGCGCATCATTTATGGCGAGCGTTGCATCGAGTAAACCGTTGGGCATACCGAGACTTCTACAGGTTTCTGCCAACTCCATGACATCTTTGGGAAAGCAACTACCACCGAAGCCAGCGCCCGCATTGAGAAATGCTTTTTTGCCAATACGACTATCCAATTTCAGTCCTTGAGATACAACGGTTACATCTGCTCACAGTGTTTCACAGAGTTGTGCAATACTGTTGATGAAAGAAATTTCCATAGCCAAGAACGCATTCGCACTATATTTGATCAGCTCTGCTGAGTGGAGATCCGTTTTGAGGATAACCGTATTTTTGAGGTCGACATAGAGTTCAGCTAAGGTGGTGAGTGCTTTGCCGTCTGGATTATCACACCCTATGACAATTCTTTCACCTTCGAAAAAATCTTCGACTGCAGTTCCTTCTTTGAGAAATTCTGGATTGGAGGCGATATCAAAGGTGATATCTACGTTTCTTTGCGCAAGTATTTCTTGTATCGTTGCTTGGATCATATCTCCTGTACCGACGGGTACGGTAGATTTGGTGATGATTATTTTGTAATCGGTAATATGCTGTGCTATTTCTGTGGCTACTGCTTTGACATATTGAAGATCAGCATGTCCATCTTTGCCCGGAGGTGTACCGACGGCGATGAAGATCATCTCCGCCTCAGCGAGATGCTCCTGCAAGGAAGTAGAAAAAATAAGATTACCACTTGCGACTCATGCTGTCACGACCTCTGCGAGACCTGGCTCGTAGATAGTGATCTCGCCTTGTTGTAGTTTTGCTATCTTAGTCGCATCGATATCTATGCATACGACATGATGTCCAAGTTTACTCAAACACGCACCGTGGGTGAGTCCTACATATCAGGTGCCAACGACAAGTACGTTCATTAGGTGTTTTCAATAAGAGATCTAAAATAGGGGATAGTGCGTTGCAATCATGCATCGAGCGTAATTTTGGGTTCCCGGCCCAGTTCTTTTTTAGCAAGTGTGCCATCTGCTTTTCTCTGCTTCGGGTCATCGATCGGGAGCGGTAACATGATTATTTTACTTGTGCTTTCTGGAATGAGTGATAGAATTTTTTGTGCAAGTTCTACCATGCTAAACTCAAAAGAGGTTCAAATATTTACTGGTCAGATGAAACCATGCGTGTTGTCCATCATGCGTGTCATGCCTTCTATGAGATCATCGACATACTGGAAGCTCCTCGTTTGTGATCCATCTCCATAGAGGGTGATGTCTTGATTCTGTAATGCCTGCATGATGAAGTTGCTGACGACGCGACCGTCTTGGGGATGCATATGTGGACCGTAGGTATTGAAAATTCTGATGATGCGAATATCGACTCATTGCATACGGTGGTAGTCCATCATCAGTGTCTCTGCAGCTCTTTTGCCTTCATCATAACAGCTCCTGGGTCAGGTGGTATGGACGTTTCCTCGATACGATTCGGATTGGGGATGAACGAGGGGATCACCATAGACCTCGGAGGTCGAACTAAATAATATCTTTGCTTTGGTCTGCACGGCGAGGTCGAGCATATGCATGGTGCCAAGCAAAGACGTTTTGATCGTCGCAAGTGGATCTTTTTGGTAATGAACAGGCGAAGCAGGACAGGCAAGGTGATAGATCTGATCGACCTGTGCAAAAAAAGGTACTTGCACATCGTGTTCTACAAATGAGAAATGCGGATGGTCGAGGAGTGATGCAATATTGGTGCGTGAAGAAGTCGAGAGATTATCCAAGCAAATGACCGTATCACCACGAGCAATGAGACGGTGACAGAGGTGTGATCACACAAAACCGGATCATCAGGTGACGAGAATAGTAGCCATCAACAGTGTGCAAATAAACAATGGCTGTTGATAGTGATTTATCCCATAACTGCAATGCGCAGGAGGTATTTAGCTATTTACTTGTGAAAAATAGCATATATAAGCCAATCAACAAACTATTGACAAAATGCAAAAAGTATTGATTTTGTGTCTGAAATCAGTAGTATGAGGAGGTACAACTATTAAAAAACTAAAAATAAATAAGATATGATCATTAAAATCCTAACAGTAGCTCTTATCGTTATGGTAGTAGCTATTCTCACACTAATAATTGTATTGGCTGTAGCATTACTCGCCATGTACATAAAAAACAAACGACAGTCCCAGCACTCGGTGTTGCGTTTGTACCCGATCTTGGGAATGTTTAGATACATCATAGAAAACCTAGGACCAGAGTTACGCAGTTGGTGGACCAACAGTGATATCGAGGGAAAGCCCTTCTCTCGCTATATCTTTCAGCAAGTTGTGAGGCTTGGGAAGTACATGGATAATATCATGGGCTTCGGATCTAAACGTGATTTCGAAAAAGGAGGTTTCTACATAGCGAATACGATGTTCTGTATCAACGAGAATAAACTTGAGGTAGATAACTCTCAAGAAATTGATACTTTTGCCTACAGAGTCTCTTCTGAGTCACTGTTTTGGCGTGACGATGAGCGCTATGCAGTCAAGATCAAGCCATACAATTTAAAAGATTATATGATCATCGGTGACAATGATGCTTTGGTCACTTCACCTTGGTTTACCAAAAGTTTCATTGGGATGAGCGCGATGAGTTATGGTTCACTGGGAGATCATTCAGTCCAAACATTGGCCAATGGATTATTCCTAGCTGGATCTTGGATAAATACCGGTGAAGGTGGAGTCGCTCCCTACCATTTCATGGGAGGAGGTGATGTCGTCTTTCAATTCGGACCTGCGATGTTTGGGGTAAGAGATGAGCATGGTAATTTCTCACCTGAGAAGTATGCTGAGATAATCAAGAAATATCCTAAGATTGTAGCAACAGAGATTAAATTCCATCAAGGCGCAAAGATCAAAGGTGGGATCTTACTCAAAAAAAAGATCACGCAGGAGGTTTCGACTATCAGAAGCATACCCATGGGAGTCGACTGTATCAGCCCCAACGTCTACCCTCACATATCGAACGCTGAAGACCTAGGCAACTTTATTTTGCAAATCAAGCAGTTGAGTAGTAAGCCGGTGGGTATCAAGATTGTCATGGGACAATCTGACGAAGTAGAGGATATGTTGAAGACTTTGAAGATGATGAATGCATTACCAAGCTACATCGCCCTCGATGGTAGTGAAGGTGGTAGTGGGGCAGCTCCGCAAGATATGTCGGACAGTCTTGGTTTACCTCTCTTCACAGCATTACCCATATTGAATAGCATACTTATAGATCTTGGATTGCGTGATCGCATCAAAATATTTGCTTCTGGGAAATTAGTGACGGCAGATCAGATTGTGATTGCCATGAGTCTAGGGGCAGATTGTGCGAATATTGCTCGTGGGTTGATGATGCAATTAGGATGCATTCAAGCAGGTAAATGTGACACCAATAAATGTCCAACCGGGACAACTACGCATGACCGTAAATTACAAGATGGGTTGGTGATAGCTGAGAAAATGTATCGCGTTGCTAACTACATCGTTACTTTACGCAAGCATGTCTTTTTGATCGCTGCAGCGTGTGGTGTCCGATCACCTAGACTATTTACCAATAAACACATTGCGTATCAAGTCGCAGATGGTATTGCAATTTCCGGTAAAGAATGGGTGAAGAGACAAATGAAATATCGGGAAAAAATAGTCGCATAGCATAACTATGCAAAACGTCTGGGAATTCCCGGGCGCCTTGGTCCCGTAGGGTTTACTCTACGGGATTTTTTCTTTCGCCCTTCAAAAAAATATCGTCAGATAATTTTTTTGGAAGTAAGAATGACCCCTTATCTTTGATAAGGGGTATACATCATTAATTCTCTCCCCAATAGGTTTACGGGATTCGTCTTCAAAGCAATACTTGTAGAGTAGTTAGAAAATAATTATTATTACTTCTTCTTATAATACGACGTATATGCTGGTGTGTCACTATGTGCCATGTTATCAAACCCGAAGGTTTCGAATAATGTTCGATTTATATAGGCGA
>CAZWFZ010000053.1:0-7137 GCA_964633455.1 uncultured Candidatus Peribacteria bacterium
TACATTGTACTTGGACTTTTTCAAAATACTGTGGGTGAATTCCTGCTTTTGCCATGGGAGTTAAATAAATAATTAAATAAGGAAAGGTCTTATTGACCAAATATAAACGGTTTATTACACAAATCATACTCAAAGAGTTCTTCCGGTTTGAACCAATGCGCGATTTCTAATGCTGCCTCTTCTGGGTCACCTGATGCATGTATCATATTGGGAAGTCCTTGATTGATCACATCAGCATAGTCAAAACTCATATGTGAATAATCACCACGAATAGTTCCAGGTGCTGCCTCACTAGACTGAGTAGCTCCGACCATCTTGCGCATCAGTTTGACAGATTCTACCCCCTCCAAAACGATAGCTACTACGGGACCTACATTCATATAATCAAGAGTCATATCAAATGCTTTTTGTCCACGGCGACTAATCATTTTGCCAATGGTTTCGTAGTGATGAAAATAGAAGTCTTTATCAGGTTGTACCATTTTGATACCACATATCTTCAAACCAACTCTTTCAAAACGCATCAGAACCTCTCCTACTAAACCACGTCCAATAGTGTCTGGTTTCAAAACTACCAATGTTTTTTGTTTCATATTTCTAAAAATTTAACAAAGTAAAAAATAGGTTGGTCTCCTTTATAGAGAAGTAGTGCCCAAAAATCAAGTGATTATATAGTACATCAACTGAATAATTCCGAAATGAAATGAGGAATTTTCGTTATGATGTACAGCATACGTAGCACAATAATTCTCTGAATTATGATGCGGTAGAGTATAGCCTCAACTGACTCATATTACCCTCCAAATTTCATTATCTTAATGTCCGTCATCATTATGTATCTCAACAATCCTGCTCACTACTTCGTCTTTGGTCCTCAGGACAAAGGCTGCAATAGCAAAGGTGACCAAGCCAGGGAGCACTATCCACAACGGAGTAAGCATAATGAAATTATAGACCCATGGGATGTTTGCAAACTGCTGAGCTAGTGCCGCTAACTTCTCCAAATCCATGATTTGGTTGCCATAAATAGCCAATGCCATCGTCAGCATCATACTAATCACCGTACAGGGCAAGAAAATAACAAAAAATACCCATCTAAACACCTCGTGCTTCACTTTGCCAATCCCCAAATGGGACTTGGTAGTTATGAAGATCAACAAGATGAAATATACCGTCAACAACAACGTAGGTTTACCAGCAGTGAGTAATGAGGCTATACTTTGTTGAATACCATCAACTCGTCTTCAGGTAGTTGCACCTATCAATAAACGTCCCGAGATCAAATCAATCAAATTACTGAGTCCCAAGATAATACTTGCTATCAAATAGTTACCCATAATTATCCTGATCATTTTTTCTAAACCCAAAATGATTCACAACAAGGTAATCATGCCCGCAATAGCAACTAACGCTGTTTGCAATGAACCCTCCATACACAACCGATAGGATAAAAATAATCAACAAAATACCTGTGGCTTGGATTGCAATTTTCTTGCTCTCCTATATACTCTCTTGCAGAGTCCTTGATCGCTCGTGCTTATAGTGTTTTTGCACGCATTTGCAAATCATATCCTTTATGTTACTTTCGGTATGGATATAGCCAAAATACAAGAGTTTGAAAACTACCAACTGATCTTTGATGAAGATCCCAAATTTTTGTTGGATCAGATATTGGCTCAAGCTACTTATCTCACTCCAGCACAGAAGAAAATTATTTATGCTACCTATGCCTTTGCCCAGCTCCATCACAAAGATGTCAAAAGACACTCTGGAGAGCCCTATATTGTGCATCCATTGAGAGTGCTTGAGTTTCTCATGGACGTCAAACCTGATCTTCCGAGTATACAAACTGCTTTGTTACATGACATTATTGAAGACACTGCGGTCACCTTCGATGATATCAAAAAAGAATTCTGAGAAGAAGTCGCTACCTTGTGTGATGGTCTTGTCAAAGTCTCCAAAGTAAGATATAGAGGTGAAGAAAGACAAATCGAAACCCTCAAAAAAACCTTCCTCGCTATGGCGAAAGATCTCAGAGTAATCATCATCAAAATGGCAGATCGCGTACACAATATCCAAACATTGCATTTTCATCCCAAGAAAGAAAAAAGAGTGAGAATAGCTGAGGAAACCCTCAAAATTTATGTGCCGATTGCCAAGAGACTTGGCCTCTATGTCTATCAAGGATATCTAGAAAATGGGGCTTTCAAAAATTTAGATACGAGGGAATATACCAGAATTCGTAACTATATCCTCAAACAATACGGCAATGTAGAGGGCTTCAAGCAGCAATGAATAGAGACGCTCGCTCGCCTATGCGATGAAGAATGATTGACCTATTGTGAAATCAAAGGAAGAATCAAAAGCCCGTTTAGAATTTACAAAAAATTGCTCAAATATCAGACACAAGATATTTCCAAAGTGATGGATGTCCTTGCGTTTAGAGTACTTACCAATGAGGTAGGAGATTGTTATAATATGTTGTGAATCATTCACAAACATTATACGCCTATTTTCAGCAAGATGAAAGATTACATTGCTATTCCCAAACCCAATGGCTACAAAAGTCTCCATACGACCGTGTTGGGTATGTTTGATTTTCCGGTAGAGATTCAAGTCAGGACACAAGATATGGATAGGGTAGCGGACTACGGAGTAGCAGCACATTTTATTTATAGTGATGATCAGGCATTTACGATGTCTGAGAAACAAGAGCAATGGATCAAATCGCTCCAAGATATAGTACAAAGATATAGTGCCGAAGGCGACAAAGAAAAATTCAAGGATGCACTCCAAATAGAAATTTTTGAGAAAGATATTTTCGTCTATACACCAAAAGGAGATATCATAGAATTGCCAGGAGAAAGTACCGTACTAGATTTTGCTTTTAGAGTACACTCAGAAGTTGGACTCAAATTTAGAAATGCCTTCATCAACGGGAGGATTGTGCCGATTGATTATATGCTCAAGACGGGCAACATTATCGACATCAAAACCTACAAAAATAAATACACCGCCACGAGAGGTTGGCTCAATTATCTCCACACACCATCTGCCAAAACGAAGCTCAATAAATTCCTGAGACAGCAAGAAAAAAACGAACTCTACAATGAGATGAAACCAATTATCAATCAAAAACTTAGTGAATACAAACTACCACTCTTGGGCACCAAAGAGGATCAAATAACCAAACAGTTCAAAGATACTGCCTTCGAACACCTCCTCCATAGGATACGTGATAAACAAATCTCCGTCACCAAATTGATCAAAGATACGTATCCTCATATTGTTTTGTTACATCCAGAACAGCAATTGAACGATACTGAAAGACATAACGAAGCTATCAATACGGGTATTTCTCAAACCCTCAATCAAGCGATACTCATCGATGAAGACAAAGAAGTGAACTATGAACTCTGTCCTGAATGTTGCCCACATCCTCCACAAAAGCTAATTGCCAAGAGTGACAAACATGGCATCAAAGTACACGCATTGACCTGTGAAGCATTGCACACGATCAATTATAGTAAGCTCATGGAAGCGCATCGATGAGATCAACTCCCCAATACGTACAAACTCAAGATGCAAGTGCAGGCCCTTGATAAGCCATGAGTACTGCTTGATATATTGAAAATTTTTGAGTTCTTTGGGATCAATGTCACCGATATTCACTCACAACATACAGATACTGGATACGCACTGGTGATGTTGGAGTTGAGTTTCGTGCATCCTGCCAAAATGTACTACCTGTTGAATGACTTGAAAATGAGAAAGGACTTATTAAAAGTAGTCTCTCAGGAAATCGTCTAATTTTATTATGTGTTTTCATGATGAATATCTCTTCTTTTTTCCAAGCATCATCACAAGTGCAATGGGTGGTGTACTGTATTGTAGCTCTCATAGCTTTTTTGTGGATCTATTGTCTCTTGCGAGTAGCTAAAGACAGTAGCACGAGAACTGAACACTTTAGTTTTCAGCTCTTGAGTATCTTACTCATTCTGCTCGGTACACCGTTGATTGGACTTCCTTTGTATTTCCTTATCAGACCAATCCGTCAGCAAGCCGGGGAGTTGACACCTCGAGAGCAAGCATATTTGGCAGAAGGTATTTTTTGTGCGCACTGTGATGGGAGAAATAGCAAAGAATTTGAATTTTGTGTCTATTGTGGAAGCAAGCTCAAGCACCCGTGCAAAGAATGTAAAAAGCCGTATCCCTTGGACTATGAGTACTGTCCTTTTTGTGGAGCGCCCAATCTAGATATACCCGAACTAGTATAGGTTATTTTGTTTCTACATTTTGCTATGGGAGCTTCCTTTTGATTTCTCAAACCAACGCTCCCTCATTGATGAGGATGATTTTTGTGATTAACACCAGGAATGCCCAAACGATCACAGCATATTCACTGGGGATTTTTCTTTTTGTGTGCGTTGTGTATCAATATATCTAGTTCACTTGCGCCGTTTGTGCAGTGAGGTATCAACGCAGGATCACTGCAATCGCTCTTGCCCACTTTGCCAGTATTTTTGAGATTTATAGACCCAGAGTTAGCGCGTGCCATCTACCATGGATATACGATGATAACCCAACCGAAAAGCTCTCTTTGGAGTGAACATGTCGATGGTGTCACCAAGTATATGGCACAGTGAGGTTCTTGGTTGACGAAACCGCTCCTACGTCCTTTCCCCCAACATGTGGAACTCATGCAACAAGTGGCAACCTATAGTGGAGATATTCGTTCATTGCTCGGCGAAGAAAAAGAACAACGCTATTTAGTGGTCTTGCAAAATACTTCAGAGAAAAGACCCAACGGTGGTTTCTTTGGGTCTTTTGCTTTGGTCACGATCGTCAAAGGACGAGTCAAAGATATTGAAATTGTGGATAGTTATCTCCCCCAGTACGACAATCCCAATACGTCCATCACCGGCCCCAAATGGCTCACGAATTTCTTACCTGATCGTCAGGTTTATTTTGTGGGAGCGAACAAGGTCTGATTTACCTATCATGATGGTGCGCACATCAAAAATCTCTACGAAAAGTCCTACCCCGGCAAGAAGATAAGAGGCGTGATTTTTTTGAGAACAGACATGTTCGTCGATCTCTTTCCAGACTTTCTCAAACAATTTCGAGAGTGGCAATTTGCCAATGCCTCGATAGATCTCATCAGAGGACAAGCACGTCGATGAAAAAAAGAACTCTATCTTACCTCATCTCAAAACTTCGTCCAAACGCATCAAAAAGAACTCATCAAAGCCTTGTTCACGCGTCTCCCCGAACTTATTCAAAAAAGATATATCAACATCTATCTCGAAGATGTTTCTGGAAGTATGCATACACGATTGCGCAGAGTAGGGTTGACGACGAGGTTCGAAGAAGATAACCTCTATAGTCGAGAGAGTAATACTGCATTCAACAAAGCGGATGCGTTTATCAACAAAACATTCACGATCAGTGACCTCAGTGGCAATCTCCTCATCACCGCATCCGGTGATATTGTGTCACTTGCCAGCTTAGCACCATGAAGCTACGAGGTTTCTATACACTACGTATTTGACGTTCCACAAAGCTACATCGATTTCATTGCTCAGCTTGAGGAGCAATACGAAATTACGCTCACCGAAAGAGAGCGCCATATCCTCGTTACCGATGCAATGTGGAGAACCAGAGGACTGATCTATCATCCCAAAAACATTCGCTTCTGAGCTATGACCGGAGACGTCCGCGAAGTCAATCTCTTTGAGACACCCTTCGCTCATGGCGCAACCTATACTGCTGAAATTATGCAGTCACCCGGACAAGCAACGATCAGTTGGTTGATGGAAGTGGGGAGGAAATAGGTTCCCCCCTTTTAGAAAGGCCTCGGTGCCCGTATGGGTAGGGGTGAGCTCCGAAGGAGCTGGGGGGATTATTGTAATGTACACAAAGAAAAAAGGGCCTGGCAATGCCAGTCCCTTAGTAAACGTGAGTTCATGCTTACGCTGATTTTTTGTCTTTCGTTTCCTTCTTCTCATCTTTCTTGCCGAACTTGTCCAGGAAGTCTTTTTCGAAGTTTCCGAACGCTTCGCTAATTCCTTCTTCCACTGCTTGTGGGCTTTTGCCCGTGACGTTGGCCAGAAAATCAACTGCTGTTTTTTTGAGACGTGTCATGGCTCCCTTCAGCTCCTGAGAGCCTTCTTTGCTGGCACTTTCCCAGCTCTTTTTCAATTTCTCCGTTAGCTCATCCTTCTGAGCCTTGAAATTGTCGAGGAGATCATCTCCTTCGGCTTTCTTATCTTTCTTCTGTATATGCTTGATATACAATTCGATAAGAACACCAGCCAGAAAAGGAAGTCCATACTGCAGGAAAATTTTTAATAATACTTTTTTCATAACCACTTTTGTTTTATTTGTGTGTGTGTATTTTATACATATTTTCCACGAAATAGCAATAGGAATTAATATACAAAAAAATCCTCGGGAAGTTCCCGAGGACCGTCATCATATTCACTGAGTCGATGTTTAAAACGTTTGAAACGATTTTTTGACCGACTCCTGAATTCTCTTTTTGTTCTTTTTGCTGACCTTGAGGAAGTAAGCTACTGCGAGCGAACGAATACCTTTTGCTCGATCCTCACGTTTGCCATCAAGGAAGCTGATACAACTCTCGCGAGTTTTATCCCGGTGGTTCTCAAGCTTCTTGGACAAACTTTTCCGTTGCTTATCCGTCAACAAGTGCCTGCTTACCGCATGCATTTGCATCTCGAAGAGCATAACAGCCAAATTGATTGGTCTGTTGAGCTCCTTTGTTTCCGGTTTTTTCACAGCGTCTTTTTTGGTAGTTCCTTTCGGAGCCTTTTTTACCTCTTTTTTTTTGGTCGGAGTTTTTTTGGTCACTTTTTCCTTTTCTTCAGCCTGTTTGACCGGAGCAGACGTTTTTTTCTTGGGTGCAGGCTTCTTTGCCTGCGGTTTTTTGATTGACATACGTTTTTTTATTTGACAAGTTTATAACATTTTCTTGACAAATAGCAATATGAAATGCTCTTGAAATTTGAAAACGGAAGTATACAATATAAAAAACGATCTTACCATGAGTAAATTATTATCATTATTGGCTTTGGTATTGCTTTTCTCCTGTGCAGATACCAAGAATATCACTGTACC